>JASLOY010000574.1:0-2387 GCA_030745255.1 Vicinamibacterales bacterium | reverse complement strand
CAGGAGATCTTCTTCGACGACCCGGGGGTGTTCACCTTGTCCATTCATCAGGCCGACCTGTTCGCGGCAGCCGGGAGACGCGAGCTCGTGGGGCGCGGAGCAGGGGAGGGCTTTAACCGCAACGAACCGGTTCGGTCGGGTCTGCCGGCGGACGAATACACGGACATTTTCGAGCGGGCGGTCGTGGAGGTGGCGGCCGCGTTCCGGCCGGAGTTGCTGCTCATTTCGGCGGGCTTCGACGCCCATCGCAACGATCCGTCGTCGAACATGCCGCTCGATCACAGCCACTTCGCGGCCATGACGGAGATACTGCTGCGAGCGGCCCACCCCTTCACCGGCGGTCGCGCCGTGAGCATCCTGGAGGGCGGATACAATCTGTCCGCCTTGCGGCACTCAGCGGCGGCGCACCTGAAGGCGATGGCCGGCTACTATCGGGCCGATTGAGTGGGCGACACTGGCCCGAAGGTATAATCGGCTGATTCTCGACTGCCTCTGTCTCACGGTAGAGCTCGAAGGAGTCTTGGCATGCCTCGATCGTGTCTTCCCGCGCTGTCTGGCTGGGTCACCGCGATCGCGGTGCTGTCATTCAGCTTGGGCTCGGCTACCTCGCAGGCTCAGGGCACGGCCGCCATCGTATCGGTCACTGACGCGATGCTCCAGGCTCCCGCGGACGGCGACTGGCTGATGTGGCGCCGGACGCTCGATGGCTGGGGCTACAGTCCGCTCGATCAAATCGACCGGGAGAACGTGGGCGATCTGCGTATGGTCTGGACACGCGCCCTGGGTCGCGGCAGTCAGCAGGGGACTCCGCTGGCCTACGGTGGTGTGCTCTACATGCCGAACCCGCGAGACGTCATCCAGGCGATCGACGCGGTGACCGGCGACCTGATCTGGGAGCATCGCCGCGAGGTACCGGAAAGCGTCGGCCAAGGGGGTCTGGTCACCAACAACCGGAACATCGCGATCTGGGAAGACCTGATCATCGACACCAGCGTCGACGACCACGCATTCGCGCTTGAGGCCGCTACCGGCGAGATGGTGTGGGAGACGGAGATTCTCGACTACGAAACCTACCGCGCACTGCAGAGCTCCGGGCCGATCATCGCCAACGGCAAGGTCATTTCGGGACGGAGTTGCCGCAAACCGGAGTCGTGCGTCATCACGGCGCACGACGCTCGCAGCGGCGCGGAGCTCTGGCGCCGATCTCTCATCCCACGTCCAGGTGAACCGGGTGACGAGACCTGGGGCGGCGTGGCCTGGGAGGACCGGCAGCATGTCGGCTCCTGGATGGTGCCGAGCTACGACCCGGAGCTCAACCTCATCTACATCGGAACGTCGGTAACCTCCCCCGCCCCGAAGTTCATGCTCGGCGGCACCGATCTCGCGCACCTCTATCACAACTCGACGCTGGCGCTCGACGCAGACACCGGCGAGATCAGGTGGTACTACCAGCACCTGAACGATCACTGGGATCTCGACCATCCGTTCGAGCGCATTCTGGTCGACACTGCCGTGGCGCCGGATGCGAGCGCCGTGAGCTGGATCAACCCCAGGATTCGCCCCGGCGAGACACGAAAGGTCATCACGGGCATCCCAGGCAAGACGGGCGTCGTCTACACGCTCGACCGCGAGACCGGCGAATTCCTCTGGGCCACCCCGACCGTGACCCAGAACGTCATCAACAGCATCGACGGTGCTACCGGCGCCGTCGCCGAGAACTCGGAGGTGGTCTTCACCGGCCTGGGCCAGGAAGTGCTGGCCTGCCCCTCGTGGGCTGGCGGCAAAGACTGGGAGGCCGGCGCCTACAGCCCGCTGACCAACTCGATGTTCATGCCGCTGCGCAGCACCTGCGCGCGCGTGCTGTCGACGATGGAAGGCGGCCTGGCCATCTACCGACTGGCGGCGCGCTTTCAGCTCGCGCCGGGCACCGAGCTGCAGGGCAGCGTGCGAGCCATCTCGGCGGAAACCGGTGAAACGTCCTGGATCTACGAGCAGAGGGCCGGCACCACCTCTCTCGTGACCACCGGGGGTGGCCTGGTGTTCGGTGGCGACGTGAACGGCCGGTTCCGCGCCTTCGACCAGGAGACCGGCGAGGTGCTCTGGGAGATCAACCTCGGCTCCCCGGTCTCCGGCTTTCCGATCACTTTTGCGGTCGATGGACGCCAGTACATCGTTGCCAGCACCGGCACGGCGGCGAACTCTGGCATCAACCTCCGAATGACCCCCGAGCTGCAGCCAAGCCAGGGCAACAACCTCTTCGTGTTCGCTCTCCCCGAGCGGGACTGATACACGAGGATGCGGGGCAGCACGGCCTTTCTCTCGCTCCTGGTCGACGAGGGGGTGACCCACCTGTTCGGCAACCCCGGCACGACCGAGCTGCCGTTGAT
>JASLOY010000573.1 GCA_030745255.1 Vicinamibacterales bacterium | reverse complement strand
CGTGTCCTCGGCCTACCAAACCAATGATCGTCCAGGGTCAGACCGTCTGGCCGCTCGGCGTCTGGCGTGCCGTCGTGTGTCCAGATCGGGGGCCGGAGTCACCGTCTCCACTTGAGCGATTGGAAGGGTCTCGGCTCACCAATCAGCCGGATCGTGGCCAAAACTACCCCACGGCGGCGAGCGTTTCTCCACCAAGATGGGAAACCCCAGCAACGCGCGCGGCTGCCTCCACCTCAAGAGTAGCTGCGTGAACGCATCCACATCGTCGTCGTGCGCACCCTTGGGGAACACCGCCAACTGCTCGATGAAGTCTTCGACCCACGCGCGCGCGGGCACGCGCCTCCCATTGGGCGCCGTCGGCCGCGGCAGGTAGACGTTTCCCGCTTCGACGCGCGGTGCACAGGCTGCGGCGCGCTCCGCCTTGCCCCCATCCGGTTTGACCGCGATGATGCCGTGGATCTCGTGCCTCAGGGTCTCAATTACCGCGGGCCCATTGGCCGTGTCCTCCACCAGGATGGTGCGGGCGTTCGGGTACCGCGCGGACAGCGCCCTGATAGCCCGGAGCGTCTCAGGAAACGACACCTGCTCCTTGAACCGGTCGACGAGATAGATGTCCGCGCCCCGGCGCGCGGCCACGAGCCCAACGACATAGTCGCTTCCAGGGTCGCCCTTCACCGCCAGGTCCCACGATTGTGCGAACTGGTCGAGGGTCGAAGGGATCTCGTCGTAGAACGACCACCAGTCTCGCTTGAACATCCCGCCGCTGCGCGGGCTGGGCGACTGTTGATACTGGCCGGCGAACCCGTACGCGCCGAGTTCCGTCTTCCGTTGCGCAATCTCCGCCTCCCCTTCACGTGTCGGCCACAACAGGTCGCCCGCCTCACGGGTGAGGACGCGCGAGGAACGAGGAAAGGTGATCGTCGTACGTGACTCGGCGACGGCCGGGATCCGGAGATGGGTGTACCCCAAATCCAGGCAGCTGGCCGTCAGGTCCTGTGTGTGTAGCCGCTGCATCACGACGACGATGGCTCCGGCGCGCTTGTCGTCGAGGCGGGTCGAGAGTGTCTGCAGGAAGAAGTCCACGGCCCGCTGTCGCTGGGTATCGCTCTCAGCCTGGACGGGATTGTGCGGGTCATCGACGATGATGCGATTCCCGCCTTTTCCGGTGACGGTGCCGCCGATCGACGTCGCGGTCATGATGCCGCGCCGGCTGTTGCGGTATTGCGTTTTTTCATTCTGATCCGACGTCAGCTGGAACCGGTCGCCCCAGGCGTTCCGGTACCACGGCGACTGCAGGAGTTGACGTCGGTTGACCGAGTGGTCGGTCGCGAGCGACTCGCTGTAGCTCACGAACACCCAGCGGGCCTCCGGCGTCCGCAGCCACTCCCAGGCCGGCCAGAACACCGTCACCAACAGCGATTTCATGTACCGCGGAGGCAGGTTGATCACGAGGCGCTGCATGTCACCGGCCGTGACGGCCTCGAGATGCTCACAGATACAGTCGATGTGCCAGTTCGGCAGAAACGGCGTCCGGGGCTCCAGTACCGGCCAGGCCTGCACGACGAATGCACGCAGGGATCGTTCGGCCTGGCGCTTGAGCGCCTCGCCCTGGATCATGGCCAGCTGCCGCATCTCCTCAATCGTTGCCATCTGCATCCTCCTTCGGCACCGATGCCGGCGTGGGGCTCGGCACGTCGCTCGCCGCCAGCAGCTGGCGCTGGCGCGCCAGCTCCGCGCGCAACCCGTCCTCCGTGAACTCCTCATACCGGTTGTGCGTCGCGCGCACATCGAGCTTTTGAGGTGCATCCAGACCCCACAGCGTGCGCATGTCGGCCAAGACTTTCCGCCCGACGTCGAGAAAGCGAGGATCGCCGTGCTGTGTTTCCACCACCAGCTCTGCCACCGTCGCGCCGGTACCCCCTGTCCCTGTCTTCGTTTTCCGCTGTACGCGACGCGTCGCGTCGCTCTTGCTCTCGTCCCACGCCAGCATGCTCTCGCGGTAGAGGTGCTCGAGCCGCAGCGTCTGGCGCGCCTTCTGCTGCGCAACCACGGCGGTCAGGTCGCGCAGAATGCGCTCCTCCGCGCGAGCCAGGATCTTCGAGACCGCGGGCTGGGTAATGCCTTCCTCGGCAGCAATCCGATGCTGGCTCCAGCCCTGGACGGAGCGTTCCAGCACGCGCAGTTCCCGCGCCCGAATCCGCGCTCGCGGCTCATGCCCCTCCTGCCCGCCGCGGTCGCGTGACCGTGTGGCCTCGGTCATTGACCACCTCCCACCCGCGTGGCGCGATCGCCGGTGAAGGCTTCCCACCGCGTGACGGCCGCCTGCACATAGCGGGGATCAATCTCCAGGGCGAGACAGCGCCGGCCGGTCTTCTCCGCCGCGATGATCGCCGTGCCGCTTCCACAGAACGGGTCATAGATCGCTTCCCCAGCTGCGGTGTGATTGAGGAGCGGGACCTCGAACAGTCGCACCGGTTTCTGGGTGCCGTGCCCCGTCACCGCGTTGTCGGCGGAGCGAGTGCCGCCCATCGGGTTCAGATTGGGCACCTCCCAGACGGTCGTCTGGCGACGATCGCCGCACCAGTGTCCCGTCGCCCCGGTGCGCACCGCATACCACGCCGGCTCGTGCGCCCAGTGGTAGGCACCTCGGCTCATCGCGAAATGT
>JASLOY010000572.1 GCA_030745255.1 Vicinamibacterales bacterium | reverse complement strand
CCGAGATTACTGCGTTCGAGCTGACGGGCGAGACGATGGAGGGCGACGGCGAGCGGCTTGGCACTGCCTATCGCCTGGCCAACGGTCAGGTCATTTATGTTCCGGATTAGATCGATCGCCGGCGCGATGCTCGTGCTCGCCCTGGTGGCCTCCCCGGCCGCCGCGCAGCCGGTGCGTCTCGCCTACCTGTTTTCCGATGGCAACATGCCGGGGGTCCTGCAGGCCTACAAGGCGCTGCTCGAGGAGCGGCCCGAGCTGCGGGAACAGGTCACCCTCAGTTTCCTGACCGAGTCGATGTTCGACGACGTGGCCCCGGAGGAGATCATCGGGGCGGACGTACTCGTCTTCGACATCATGAACCAGGAGATGCTCGACCGGTTCAACATGACGCACGACGTGGACATCCTTGCCGACGTCGGGGGCAGGGGCATGGTCCTGGCGGTGGGTCAAGGGCTGATGCCTCAGGAGTTCTACACCGAGCGAGGGGCGGTCTGGGACGAGCGGGCTCGCGCGTTCTGGGCCAACTGGGGCTTCGGCAACCAGCTCGGGCTGCTCAAGCAAACGCTGAGCTTCGCGGGCGTGCGTGATGTGGTCGTGCCCGATCCGCAGCCGAGTCTCGAGGGTGGCTACTACTATCCGGATGGGCAGGCCGGGCGCGTGTTTGCCACCTGGGACGAGTTCGAGCGGTTCCGCACTGCGGCCGGCGGCAGTCGCCCCGGTGCGGTCCGGGTCGCCGTCGCGTTCTACAAATCAACCTACTACGCGGGCGACACGGCGCTGCTCGACGCGGTTATCGCTGAAATAGAGGCACAGGGCGCCGAGGCGGTGCCGGTGTTCGGCTACCCGAGCGCCGACGCGTTCGCGGCGCTGCTGCTCGACGAGGCGGGCGAAGCCCGTGCCGACGCCGCGCTGGCGTTCGTGTTTCGCTTCGCTGACTTCGAGGCCACCCACACGCTCGATCGTGTCGATATCCCGATCGTCAGCATGGTCAGCCTGTACGGGCGCAGCGAGGCCGACTGGCGCGACTCGCCCATGGGGCTGTCGATGTTCGAGGGCACTTTCCAGGTGGCGGTCCCCGAGCTCGCGGGGCTGGTGGCGCCGACGGTGGTCGGAAGCCAGGAGCGCCGGTACGACGCCGACACCGTCCTCACCATCGTGCAGCGGCGACCGATCGCTCCACGGGTGACGATGGTCGTGCGGCGCGCCATCAAGTACGGGCGGCTGGGGACCACGTCAAACCGGGACAAGCGGGTCGCGGTGCTCTACTACAACTACCCTCCCGGTAAAGCCGGCATCGGCGCCAGCTATTTGAACGTCGCCGACTCGCTGTCGGCCATTCTGCGCCGGCTGCACGCCGAGGGCTACGATCTCGGTGCCATCGATTCGGACACCGACCTGACCAGTGACCGGGTTCTGGAGGCGGTTACGACCCGGGGGCGCAATGTGGCCGGTCATGCTCCCGGTGAGCTCGACGAGCTGCTGGCCGCCGGTGACGCCGAGCTGGTGAGCGTGACCGACTACCAGCAGTGGCTCGGCGCTTACGATCCGGCGTTCCGGGACAAGGTGCTGGCCGATTGGGGACCGCCGGCCGAGAGCCAGTTGATGGCGACGACGGGACCCGATGGCCCCGCGTTCGTCATCCCCGTCGTGCGGTTCGGCAACGTCGTGCTGATGCCGCAGCCCGCGCGCGGCTGGGGAGAAGACCTCGACAAGCTTTATCACGCGAAGGACCTGGCTCCGCCGCACCAGTATGTGGCGGCCTATGCGTGGCTTCGCAACGGCTTCCACGCCGATGCCGTGGTGCATCTCGGCACCCACGGCACGCTGGAGTGGCTCGATGGTAAAGACATCGGCCAGTCGGCCGACGACGCGTCGGATGCGTTGATCGCCGACCTGCCGGATCTCTACGTCTACAACGTCGACGTCGTGGGCGAGGGGCTGGTCGCGCGGCGCCGCGGCATGGCCACCTTGATTGACCACATGGTGCCGCCGTTCACCGAAGGCGGGTTGCTGCCCGAGCTGGCGAAGCTGAGCGAGAGCGTCAACGATTACCACAACAACCTGCACAAGAACGAGCAGCTCGCTGAGGCGTATGCCCAGCAGATACGCGAGCAGGCGGCGGCGCTGGGCATTGTCAAGGATCTGGGCGTCGACCTGGGTACCGAGGGCGAGATCGACCACGACCTGATGCACGAGGTCGAGGAGTATCTCGTGGACATGCGCAGCCAGTACATCCCGTATGGCCTGCATGCGCTCGGTCGTTCCCCCGACCCCGAGATGCGCGCCAGCACCGTCGAGGCGATCGTGTCGGTCGACCGCGACCTGTTGCCGAACGATGCTGAGGTGCTGGCCGAGGACATGGAGCGCCGCATCGTCGAGTCGGCGTCGCGGGAGCTCGACTCGCTCGCCGGCGCGCTGGCCGGCGACTATGTGCCCGGTGGTAGCGGCGGCGAGCCGATCCGCAACCCCGACGCCTACCCGACCGGCAAGAATTTCTATGGCATCGATCCTGACAAAGTGCCGAAGCCGGCCGCCTGGGAGCTGGGCGTGTTCATGGCCGACCGGATGCTCCAGGAGCATGTCGAGGAGCACGGCCGCTATCCCGAGAAGGTGTCGTTCGTCATCTGGGGCGACGAGACAATGCGGCACGAGGGAATACTCGAGTCGCAGA
>JASLOY010000571.1 GCA_030745255.1 Vicinamibacterales bacterium | reverse complement strand
CCGGCAGCAGATCGAGAAACGCGGTGCCGGTTTCGTGCTCCGCATTGACGGCCTCGCTCTCCGGCACCATCCGCAGCGCGTCGTGGTCGCCACAGGCGGTCACACACGCGGCGCACCCCTTACAGAGGTCCGACACGAAGATCGAGAAGATGCCGCCGCTGCCAGAATTCTTCTTCTCGGGCGACCCGAAAATGGCATTGACCTTCGAGTAGGCCAGCGGCTGCTGGTCGATGACCGCGAAGAACTGCTCTTTCGCCTCGGTCGAGAGGCCATCCACGTTGCTCGTGACCGTCCGGATCAGCTCGGGAAGGGGCGTGCCGGACTTCGTCTTGACGGACTCGAGCATCAACGCCCGCGTCTGCTCCTCGATGGCCGGAACCGCCGCCAGCATCTTCATCCGCTCGGTCTCGTCTGTTACGTAGTTGCTGACTGCCGTGCGAAGAATCGTCTCGATGTCCTGCGAGCAATTGGGAAGCGCCGTGTCGGGACAAACCGAGATGCATTCCATGCACTGGGTGCAGTTCTCGGCTATGAACAGCGGGGTCTCCCGTCGCGCAACATACTTCGACGCCGTGTCCCCGGTGCCGGCGGCCATCACGCCCATGGCGGCGTAGGCCGACGCCGGCTGGTCGTAGTCGTAGTCAGACCGGAACAGACTGTCGAACTCGGCGACCCGAGTGACCGGGGTCCGCTCGCCCTGGTCGTCGGGTCGCGGTGTGTCGCGGCACCCGGTGCCGCAACCGTCCATCGGCAGTAGCGGCATGCCCCGGAGCGTCGACCGATCGGGAGCGGCGAGCTCGCCGACCATGATCTCCGTGACCCGCTCGAACCCCTGGGTCATCACCTCCATGTTCGACTTCACGACGGCGTCTCCGAGCCGCCCGAACTTCCTCTCGTACTGGCTGTGGACGACCTCGTGGAACTGCTCGGTCCCGATCTCGAAGTCCCCGAGCAACGGCGACACCTTGAAGAACGCGCCGAGAAACGCATTGCCCTGCATCCGGAGCTGGAGATCCGGACGGTTCGTCGCCTTGCGAGCGATGTCGAACCCGGCCAGTGTAAACACTCTTATCTTCTTGTCGATGATCTGTTGCCGAGCCCAGATCGGCAGCCGCTCCCAGGCGGCCGCCGGCTCCTCGTCCGATTCCCAGATCAGCGCACCATCCTCCCCGAGGCCGTCCAGCGGGTTGGTGTGCGTAAAGGCCTTCGGGTCGCAGCACAGCACGACGTTGACGTGGCGCAGGTCGCAGTTGACACGGATACGCTCGGGCGCAACGACCAGGAAGTACGAGGTCGGTGCCCCCTTCTTCTCCGATCCGTACTTGGGATTGGCGCTGACGTGAATGACTTCCTTGGCGCGTCCGAACTCGTCGAGTGCTGTGTGTCGCGCGGACAGGAAGTCGTTGAAGTCGCCGATGATCGCGCCCAGATTCTTACCGGTGGTGATCGCGCCCCACCCACCGATCGAATGGAACCGCACCGCGATCGACCCCTCGGGCAGAAGGGACGGCGTCTCGTCGGACTTCACCTCATACGGGTGATCGATGCCGAGCACCACGAATGAATCGCCGTCGCTTGCCTTCTTCCCGTCCGTCCGAGCCCGGTTCTCGTGCACGAACTCGTACGCGCCGAGGATGTGCTCGGGCCGAAAGTCTCGGGACCCGAGACCGTAGACGCCCGAATACAGTCTCGGCATCTCGTCGCCCGGGATCACCGGGAAGCCCTCTTCGGCCGGGTGGTCGCCGAGCTTCAGCGCCTTGTGCAGCGCCGTGCTGATGTCGCGACCCATCGGGTTGGCGCCCGCCATCGCCTCGTCTGTGCGCTCGAGCACGATCACGTTCTTGGCTCCGGCAAGCGCCTTGACCACCGCCCGCTCCGGGAATGGCCTGATCACATTCAGGTGAATCGATCCGACTTTGGCGCCTCGCGTCTCGCGCAGATGGTCAATCGCCGCCTCGATGTTCTCCGCTGCCGAACCCAGCGAGACGAACACGGTCTCGGCGTCGTCGGTCTTGTGCTCACTGACAAAGCCGTAATAGCGACCGGTCAGCCGTCCGAACTCCTGGTAGGACTCTTCGAGGAACCGCAGAATCGGCTCGGTGAAGTTGTTCCGCCGGGCGACCACGCCCTGCATGTAGTGTTCCTGGTTCTGGACCGGCCCGAGCAGCACCGGGTTGGCCAGATCGATCATCGGCGGGACACGACGACGCGTCGGACCGAAGAGCACACGCTGCGCCTCGGTGGGACACTCGATGAGGTCGTCTGGTTCGCCGAGGAAGGTCCGGATCAGCTCGGATTCGTGTTTGTAGAACGTGCGCTCGAGATGGGACGTCAGGAACCCGTCCTGCACGTTCATGCCCGGGGTCAAGCTGAGCTCGGTCACCCGGCGCAGGATCAGCGCCTGGTCAGCCGCCTGCTGGGCATCCTTGCCGAACAACGTGATCCATCCGACGTCCAGCGCGCCATAGACGTCATCGTGGCCACAGTGAACGTTGAGCGCGTGCTTCGTCAGCGCCCGCGCGACCACCTCGAGGACCATGGTCGAGGCCTTGCCCGGCGCATGGTAGTACTGCTCGATACCGTACACGATGCCCTGCCCCGAGGTGAAGTTCACAACCCGGCGGCCGCACACCGAATAGGCGATGGCTCCACCCTGGGCGGCGTGCTCTCCCTCAGCCTC
>JASLOY010000570.1 GCA_030745255.1 Vicinamibacterales bacterium | reverse complement strand
GAAATGAAGACGGGTCGGTCAGGCTCGTGTTCAACGGCGAGATCTACAACTTCCCGGTGCTGCGCGAGCAGTTGCTCGCGCGTGGGCACCGCTTCCGCTCGCACGCCGACTCGGAGGTTATCGTCCATCTCTTCGAGGAGCGCGGGGCGGACTGCGTGCAGGAGCTCGAGGGCATGTTTGCCTTGGCCGTGTGGGATGGGCGGACACGGCGCCTGACGCTGGCCCGCGATCGGAGCGGCAAGAAGCCTCTGTTCTACTACCAGGACGCGGAGCGCATCGCCTTCGCGTCGGAGATCAAGGCCTTCTTCGCCCACCCGGAGATCCCGATCGAGGTCAACCAGGAGGCGATTCCGTACTACTTCATTCACGGCTATGTACCTTGCCCGGAGACGTTTTATCGGGGTGTCCGACAGATCGAGCCGGCGACCAGCGTGACGATTGACGCGTCAGGCGTCGCGACGTGCCGTGTCTTCTGGCGGCTCCAGCGGTCGAGGGAGGCAGGCCCTCCAGGCACGTCGAACGTAGATCGGCCCGGCGCCCAACGCCGCGTGCGCGAGCTCCTGACCAAGGCCGTCGAGCGGCGACTCATCAGCGACGTGCCCATCGGCGCGTTTCTGAGCGGCGGCATCGATTCTACGATCGTCGTCGGACTCATGAGCCAGTTGATGCCGGAGCCGGTGAAGACGTTCAGCATCGGTTTCGAAGGCGACCCGGCATACGACGAGACGCGCTACGCGCGCATAGCGGCGGCGCACTTCGGTACCGACCACACCGAATTTCGGGTAACCCCCTCAGCCGTAGACTTGGTCGAGAAGCTCGTGTGGCACCATGACGGCCCGTTTGGCGATTCCTCGGCCGTGCCGACGTATATCGTTTCGAAACTCACGCGCCAGCATGTCACGGTCGCGCTGACTGGCGACGGCGGCGACGAGTTGTTCGCCGGGTATCATCGTTTCTATGCCGCCGTCGTGGCCGAGCACATTCCGCCGTCGATCCGACAGGCACTGACGGGCGTGCTCGCCCGGCCAGGCGAGTCCCATCACGGTCGACACTGGCGATCGCGAGCCCGCCGATTCCTCAGCGCAATGAACCTGCCGCTCTATGAGCGCCTGACGCGCTGGAGCAGTCTCTTCTACGACGATGTCGAGCAGCTGCTTTCAGCGGAGCTGTTGGCGTCGATACGACCGATCGAGCGGGTGGGCTATCTCTCGGATGAGATCGAACACGCAGAAGGCCTGTCCCCCCTGACGAGGCTGCTGCGCGCGAACTTCGCCAGATATCTTCTCGACGACCTGCTGGTCAAGACCGATCGCTGCAGCATGGCCTGCGCGCTCGAAGCCCGATCACCATTCCTTGACCGCGAACTGGTCGAGTATGTGATGGCGTTGCCCGACCACTTCAAGCTGCGCCGCGGTCGCAACAAAGTAATCCTGCGCGACGCATGCGCCGACCTCGTCCCGCGAGAAATTGCCCGACGCGGGAAAATGGGCTTCGGTGTGCCGCTGGGAGCCTGGTTTCGTGGCGAGCTGCGGGAGTATCTCGATGACTACTTGCTGTCGCGGGACGCGGCCTACAGGTCCTATCTGTCGCCGGAGTTTGTTGCGGGGCTTGTCCGGCGACACAGGAAGGGCCCTGTCGACTTGAGCCTTCAGCTGTGGAGTCTGCTGACGTTCGAGATCTGGCTCCGCCAGCTGCCCGGGTGGGTCGCTGAACGTCGGGCCGATGCGCGCGCGCTGGTCGACGGCGCCAGCCACCAGGCGTCTGAACTGCTTCCGAGTCGACTATGACACACGCGGAGAGGTGTCGAGCATGACCGCGAAAAAGACGGTCGTCGACCGCGTGGCGGAAACCGTACGAATCCCACCATCGGTCCTGACCGATCGGCCGCCGTTTCCGCGCAAGGCAAAGATCGAACTGACGGCCCGGTGCGATCTGAAGTGC
Organism: Vicinamibacterales bacterium; assembly: GCA_030745255.1. GTDB lineage: Bacteria > Acidobacteriota > Vicinamibacteria > Vicinamibacterales > UBA8438 > NP936. The sequence continues at coordinate 740 of JASLOY010000570.1, read as the reverse complement.
TATTTCTGCAGCCTGACCTACAAATCCCGGAGCCGCGGAGACATGGATCGGGAACTGCTCGAGAGGCTGCTGGTGGAGTTGCGTGCCCTGGGAGTCGAGGACCTCGGTTTGTTCTGGCTGGGAGAGCCGATGTTGTCCGACGATCTCGCGGAGGTCGTGTCTCGTGCGAAGGGAATGGGGTTTCCCCACGTCTTCATCACGACCAACGGCCGGCTGGCGGATGCGGGGCGGATGCGTGCGCTCATGAACTCCGGTATAGACAGTGTCAAGTTCTCTCTGAATGCCAGCACGCGGGAGCGCTACGCCAAAGAGTGTGGCGTGGACGCGTTCGACCGCGTCATCGCCAACATCCGCACCGCCTGGCAGAGCCGAGGTCCGGTCAGGCGACCGACGCTCACGGCCAGTACGGTCTGCCACGGTGAAGATTCGGGGGAACTCGATGGCGTGCGCGCGCTCATCGGGGATTACGTCGACGAACACTACGTCCTGCCGATATATGGCAACCGCTTTCCCGGGGCTTCCCGCACATTGGCGTCGATGCTGCCGTGCTGGTCACTCTTCACAGAGGCACATATCAGCTGGGACGGCAATCTGAGTGCCTGTTTCTGCGACCACGACCCGCAATACTTCATGGGCAACCTCGCGGGGCAGTCGATCGCCGAGGCGTGGTTGTCACCGACGTTCGTCGCGCTCCGACAGCGGCATCTGGCGGGAGACGTCCGCGGAACAGTGTGCGGCAC
>JASLOY010000056.1:7405-11955 GCA_030745255.1 Vicinamibacterales bacterium | reverse complement strand
ACGATCAGCACCGTGGTGCTGGGGTCGAACCAGGGGATCAGCGCCGTTGCCGAGGCCCGCGCGCCAGGCAGCGTCAACAACACGGCTGCGAGCACCAGACCGGTGGCGAACAGCCGGAACCCGTCGGCCAGATTGCGTGTCGCGAGAAAGATCGCCGCGGCCAGCCGTCCGACGCCATCGCCGAATCGTTCCGCCAGCACCTGGTAGGCGGTCAGATACTCGCCACGAAAGTAGCCAGGGATGAAGAGGAGCGTGATGATGACCCGACCGACGAGGTATCCGATCACGAGTTGCAAGAAGGTCAGATCGGTGCCGAACGCGAACCCCGGTAGACTGACGACCGTCACGGTGCTGGTCTCGGTGGCGACGATCGAGGCCATCACCACTCCCCAGGGGGCACGCCGGCCACTGGTGAAGTAGTCGCGCACGCTCGCTTGACCGCGAGACAGGGCGAGGCCGAGCCAGACCGTGCCGCCGACGTATGCTCCAAGCACCGCAAAATCGAGCGCGCTCATGACCTGGCTAGCAGGGTGGGTCGGGGACCGCGCGCATCACGCTACCGGGTGGGAACAGTCGCCAGTGCAAGACCGATCTGTTGCAGATGGCCGGGCGGCTGCCGTGTCGGGTCGGTGACACTCTCGTAGGACCAGACCATGATGCCGTCGGTGCCGAGGCGATGCGCCGTTCTGATCCGGTCGAAAGTCTCCAAGGGCGACAGCCAGCGCGCTCCGATCCCGGCCCACAGGTCGGCGCCGCCGGCGCGTTGCCGCGCCGAGCGCAGCTGGCGTTCGAAGTCGTCCCCCGATTCAAACCCGGGTTGTAGACAGGCGATGTCGATGAATCCGAGCTCGGCCCACGTCCGCCAGTCCTGCAGGCGACGTCCGTAGGCCTCGTCCGGGTCTGCGACGACCGAAACACCGACACGTGCCTCCGGTCGATGCCGACGGACGACGGAGCCGAGTCGTGCGACCAGCGCCGTGACCCGCGATCGCCGGAACCGGCTCCACTCGGCGGGAAAGGCGTCGGGGTATGTCAGTGGGTCAATCGCCGCCCGACCGTCCAGGAGAAGTCGCTCCCGACTGCCGAGCGAGGGGGCGATCTCGTCACGAAACAACCCGACGGCATCCCGACCATAGTCGAAGTCACTGCTGGGAAATTGTGTCGAGTCCAGATGGACCCCGTCGAACCGGTACTGCTTCAACAGCTCGGCCAGCCGCGCGGCGGCGTCAGAGGCCGCCGATGGGATCAGCGGCGACTGGTAGAGCCCCTCGACCTCGTCTGGATGCTGCCGGGCCCATTGGTCCAGCATCTCGACATAGGCGGGGTCGTTGACATCGAGCCGCGCCAATTCGACCGCCAGCTCGCGAGGCACCATGAGCCACCCAGGGTGCTGACGAACCAGTGGGCTGCTGGAAGTCGCCAGGTCACCGGTGCGGGCGACAAGCGTTGCTTGAACCCAAGCGTGAACACGAAGGCCGTGTCGGTGTGCCGCGGTCAGCAGGGTCTCGACGCCATCGAACGCCTGAGGCCGTCGGCCACGTCGTCGACCACCGGTGCCGGTCGACGCGAAGGGAGCATGCGGGGTCTCGACGAGCAGCGTGCTGAAGCCGGCGGCCGACGCCTCCTCGACGAGACTGTCGATCGCCTCGGGCGAGACCAACGTGGTTCGTCGCACCCAGAGCCCGGTGTCGCCACCACCGGCGGCCCGGAGGCCCGGGCACAGCAAACTGACAGTGAGCCCGGCGATGACGAGCGCACCACGCGTCGATTGAGGGCTCACGACAGCTCGGTGCGCACGGTACGCGAGGGCCACTGCACCTTTACTTCCCGGTTATCGCCGGTACTTGCCAGGGCCACGGTGTGAGGAGGCGTGGGCGCGATGTGGAGACTGTAGCGCCGGCTCTCCAGCGTGTCAACGCGCCGCGCGTGTGTGGGACAGACGCTCCTGGAGACGCGGTCCGACATCTTCCCCGACGGCATCGCGGACCGAGTCGCCGGCCCGCTTCAGACGCGCCAGCGCCTTGGCGTGGGTGTCACCGGTCTTCTCCATCACGATCGCGGCCTTCACATTCCAGCGGGCTCTCCGGAGCAGTGCCCCGGACGCGTCGTAGTCGAGCCCGGTCACCATCGTGATAATACTGCGCGCGCGGTCCCGTCGCTGCTTGGAACCGGTCTGCATGTCGACCATCAAATTGCCGTAGGTCTTGCCAATGTGGACCATCGAAATCGTGGTCAACATATTGAGCACCATCTTGGTGGCGCTGCCAGCCTTCAGTCGGGTGGAGCCGGCGATCACTTCCGGACCGACGGCCGGGGCGATGATGACATCGACGAACGTCTGCAGCTCCGTGCCCGGCCAACAGGTCACAAAGATAATCTTTACCCCCGCGCGTCGCGCTTTGGTTAGTGCGCCGCGCACGAACTGTGTCGTGCCGCTTGCCGACACGCCGATCAGGACGTCCTTGCTGGTCAGTCGCAACCGACTTACCGCGTGGCCGCCTTCCTCGAAATTGTCCTCGACACCCTCGCGCGGCTTGAAGAATGCGTCGCGCCCGCCGGCCATGACCGCCTGGACGAGACGTGGCGGGGTTCCAAAGGTCGGGAGCATCTCGGCCGCCTCGAGGACGCCGAGACGTCCGCTGGTGCCGGCACCGACGAACACGAGCCGCCCCCCCTTCTTGAACGCCTGCGTGATGAGCTCGGCGCCAATCGCGATCCGTTCCTTCTCACGCTGCACAGCGGTAATGGTTTTACGGTCCTCCTGGAGCATCAGATCGATGATCTCCTCGGTGGACGCCTGGTCCATCGACAGCGTGCGGGGATTGATGGCTTCAGTGGGCAGAGACTGCCACTTGGAACGGCTGGGCATGGTGAACCGGCCATTGGTTGGCAGGTTGCGGCGGATACTACTCCTCGGCCTGACGAGTGTCAACCGGGCGACCGCGAGTTGACTTGGCACAGTGTCGCAAGGTATAAAAATTAGGGTGTTATGCGCGTGCAGGACTGGCGCGCAGCGGTTCAAGCATGCCAGCGAAGACGATTATGCCGCCGGTTCACACCATGGCGCCCGCGACGCGCGGGCACAGCGGGTGATGTAGCTGATAGCCAACCACAGAGTGAGACGAGGCCATCATCCGCATCCGGATGATGGCTTTTTTTTTGGGTAACGCAGGGCATGGAGAAATCGGCGGAGCACAGCGCCTGCACGGTGGGGATTGCCGGCTTCGGGACGGTCGGACAGGCCGTGGGCCGTATTCTCTCCAGTGGTATCCATCCCGGTCTTCGTCTGACCCACGTCTGTAACCGAAACATTGTTCGCAAGCAGGCCGACTGGGTGGCGCCGGAGGTGGTATGGACGGAGTCGTTTGACGAGCTCGTCAACAGCCAGGTTGACGTCATCGTCGAGCTGATCGGCGGCGTGTCGCCGGCGCGGGAATGGATCCTCCAGGCGTTGTCTGCGGGCAAGTCCGTGGTCACGGGCAACAAGCAGGTGATCGCGCACGGTGGGCCTCAGCTGACAGCCCATGCCGGTCGGCAGAAGCGGCATCTCCTGTTCGAGGCGGCAGTCGCCGGGGGCATTCCGATTGTGCGGGCCCTGCGCGACGGCGTGTGCGGCGACCAGCTGCGTCGGATTCAGGGCATTCTCAACGGCACCTGCAACTATATCCTCACGCGGATGGAGCAGGGGCAGGTGTCCTTCGCGGAGGTGCTCGCCGACGCGCAGCGCCTCGGCTACGCCGAGGCGGACCCGACCGCCGATGTGGACGGGTTCGATGCGCAGGCGAAGCTTGCGATTCTGATTGGGGTGGGCCTGGGACGTGCCGTGCGGGTCGATGACATCCCGCTGAGCTCGATTACCCCGATCGCCGCGATCGATTTTGTGTACGCGAAACGCCTCGGGTGCGTCATTAGACAGGTGGCCCGCGCCGAGCTCATCCCGGAGACGGGAGGGATACGTGCCGCGGTGCAGCCGGCCCTCGTGCCTGAAGCCTCGTCGATCGGCCGGGTCGGTGGCAGCCAGAACATCGTCGTCGTCGATGGCAAGTTCGGTGGTGAGACGGCATTCTCGGGATTTGGAGCTGGCGGAGAGCCGACCGCCGTGGCGGTGGTCTCGGATCTGCTGGCGATCGCGCGAGGGACGCCGGTGACAGTCGATGCGTCGGTTCATGGGTCCGACGAGACGGAGCCGGTGACACATGAGTTCGAGGCGCCGCACTATGTCCGGTTCATGGTGGCGGACCGTCGAGGCATCATTGCCGCGCTGGCGGAGGTATTCTCGCGGCATGGTGTCAATTTCGACGCCTTGCTGCAGGAACCGGGGTGCTCGAAGGCCGAGCTCCCGTTCGTGATCACGCTCGAGGCGTGCAGCTCCGCCGCCGTGACGGCGGCGCTGGGAGAGATTGACCAATTCGATTTTCACGTGCGGCCACCGCTCTGGCTGCCGATGCTGGTGTAGTGGTCCCGTTGGTACGTACGGGGAGTCGCCGAGGGTCCGCACGGGCGCGGTGTCGTCGGCCGACTGCCGCCGTCGGTACGAATAGTGCCACCAA
>JASLOY010000056.1:0-7395 GCA_030745255.1 Vicinamibacterales bacterium | reverse complement strand
ACACGGATGAGTGTCTTTGCCGGGCTTCGTTGTGCGATGTGCAAGACCGAGTTTCCGGCCGAGGCGTTGTATGTCTGCGACCGGTGTCTCGGGCCGCTGGAGGCGTGTTACGACTACGATGCCGCCCGCTGGACGATGACACGGGAGACGATCGCGGACCGGCCTCGGAACCTGTGGCGATTTCGCGAGTTGTTGCCGATCACGGGGGACCCGCTGACCGGGCTCGACTCCGGCTACACCCCGCTGGTCCGAGCCGGCCGGCTGGCCGAGGCGCTCGGCGTCGAGGAGCTCTACATCAAGGACGACTCGGTCAATCACCCGACCCTGTCTTACAAGGACCGCGTTGTGCCGGTGGCGGCGACGCGCGCCATCGAGCTCGGGTTCGAGACGTTTGGATGCGCATCGACCGGCAATCTTGGAAACAGCGTGGCGGCGCATGCGGCTCGTCTGGGTTTGACCTGTTACGTGTTCATCCCGAAAAGCTTGGAGCCTGGCAAGATCGTGGGTTCGGCCGTGTCCGGACCACACGTCGTGGGTATCGACGGGACCTACGACGACGTCAACCGGCTGTGCACACAAGTCGGGGACCGGTATGGGTGGGCATTCGCCAACATCAACCTCCGGAGCTACTACGCCGAAGGCGCCAAGACCTATGGGTTCGAGATCGTCGAACAGCTGGGGTGGCGGTTTCCGCGGCACGTCGTGTCGCCGGTCGCTGGCGGCACGCTGTTGCCTCGGATCGGCCGCGCATTTCGGGAATTGCGCGATATCGGGTTGGCGTCGGGCGAGCTGCCGCGGATTCACGCTGCGCAGGCTGCGGGATGTGCTCCGGTCATCAACGCGCTGGAGAGTGGCGCCACGCATCCCGAGCCGGTCAAACCGGACACGGTCGCCAAGTCGATCGCAATCGGGAACCCGGCCGATGGGTATCAGGTGCTGGCGACCGTCCGGGCAAGTGGTGGGTCTGGCGCACGAGCGACCGATCCGGAAATCCTCGATGCGATCGAGCTGTTGGCGCGGACGGAAGGGATCTTTACCGAGCCGGCCGGTGGCACCACCCTGGCGGCAACGATCAATCTGTTGAAGGCGGGCGCGATTCCGAAGAACGAGTCGATCGTCGTCTGCATTACGGGCAACGGTTACAAGACCTCGAACGTCATGGCAGACCGCCTGGCGCAACCAACGCAGCTCGGACGCTCGCTCCGTGAGTTCGAGGCGTTCCTGGCGGACCGGGCAGAGCAGCCGGCCAACGTCTGACTCTATTCCCCGCCGTGTCCGATCGCATCATGTCTTCGCCATCCTACAGTGAGATCGTCGAGGCCGACGGTCACCTGATCGACTCCCGTCTCCTGACGTCGGTGTTCGACAAAGTGATCGAGCGGGGCGCGCGCTACGAGGTGCTGGAGTTCACGATCGGTCGCACAAATGACGAGTTTTCGCATTTACAGCTGCGCGTGACGGCCGCCAGCCGCGACGGACTTCGCGAGCTGCTCGAAGAGTTGATGCCCCTGGGGTGTCACCCGCGGCCCGAACGGGAGGCCAGACTGGAAGAAGCCGGCGACGGGTTCGTCCCTGATGATTTCTACTCGACCACCAACCACCGCACCCAGGTCTACCATGTTGGTCGGTGGATCGACGTCGAGCGGCAGCGGATGGATGCGGTGGTCGTGGTCGACCGGGGGCGTGCAACGTGCCGGATGCTTCGCGACGTGCGGCGTGGAGATCTGGTGGTCTGCGGGGTGGACGGAATCCGGGTGTCGCCAGAGTTTCAGGAGCGTGACCGACTCGGGTTCGCCTTCATGACCAATGACGTGTCCACCGAGCGGCGTGTGGAGGTGAGCGTGGCGCGCGTCATACGGATGATGGAGGAGGTCAAGTCCAACGGGGACCGTATCGTCGTTGTCGCCGGGCCGGTGGTCGTACACAGCGGTGGAGGCGGATACCTGAGCCGGCTGGTCCGGCAGGGTTGGGTGGACGGGCTGTTGGCCGGGAACGCGTTGGCGGTCCACGATGTCGAACACGCACTTTTTGGCACCTCGCTCGGCATCGATCTCGACGCCGGTGTGGCGGTCGATGAAGGACACAAGAACCACATGCGCGCGATCAACGTCATCCGCGGTGTGGGGGGGCTGGGCGAGGCAGTACGGCAGGGCAACCTGCGCTCGGGTCTCATGCACGACGTGATCACGCGGCAGGTGCCATACGTATTGGCCGGCAGCATCAGGGATGACGGTCCGCTGCCTGATACCGTCATGGACTTGGTGGAGGCTCAGGCGCGCTATGCCGAGGTGTTGCGCGACGCCAAGATGGTGCTCATGCTCTCGTCGATGCTCCACAGCATCGGCGTCGGCAACATGTTGCCCGCCTGGGTCCGGGTGGTGTGTGTGGACATCAATCCGGCCGTGGTGACCAAGCTCGGCGACCGCGGGTCGTCACAGACAGCCGGCATCGTTACGGACGTCGGGCTGTTCCTGCATCAGTTGGCGACACAGATCGGCGACGCGATCGCCCCTGGACGCGAGCGATCCGTGGCGCCCGATACGGTGGCAACAGGCGGGCACAACGCATGACCGAGCAGGCGAAGTCGGCCGTGCCGGTCGTCGTGCAGAAGTATGGCGGGACCTCGGTTGGGACGGCTGAGCGGATTCTTGCGATCGCCGACCGCATCGAGCGCAACTTGCCGGAGACCCCCCGTCTCGTCGTGGTGCTCTCGGCAATGGGCAGGACGACGGATGAACTGGTGAGCCTGGCGCATCAAGTGTCCGAGCGACCGGCGGGCCGCGAGATGGATCTGCTGCTCTCGACGGGCGAGCAGATCACCGTCTCGTTGCTCGGTCTGGCGCTGCAGGATCGAGGCCTCGCGGCGGTCTCTCTCACGGCGCTGCAGTGCGGGATCCGCACCGACGGGGTGTTCAATGTCGCTCGGATTCGCAGCATCGACACCGAGCGGATCCGCGCCGAGCTCGACGCCGGGCGCGTGGTCATCGTCACGGGATTCCAGGGCATCAATGACAGCAACGATGTGACGACACTGGGACGCGGGGGCAGCGACATCACCGGTGCGGCGCTGGCGTCGGCGTTGGGCGCCGAGGCGTGCGAGATCTGCACCGATGTCGACGGGGTGTTCTCGGCGGACCCGTCACGGGTGCCGGGCGCGAGGCTGTGGGGCGAGATCAGCTACGAAGAGGCGATCGAGATGGCCTCGAGTGGCGCGAAGGTGCTGCATCCTCGCGCGGCGGAAATATGCATGGAATACGACGTGCCGATTCACGTGCGCAGCAGCTTTCATCTGCGCGAAGGGACGTGGATTCGAGGAGGCGGGCAGATGATGGAACGAGCAGAGGTTGTCAGCGTCACCAGCGATTCGAAAATCGCCAAGATCACGCTGCTTGACGTACCCGATGAGCCCGGCATGGCGGCGCGGGTGTTCGAAGACCTGGCGAAGGCCGGGGTGAACATCCGCCTCATCATCCAGAGTGCCAGCTCCGAGCGTCAGGGGCGAATCACGTTCATCTTGGATCTGGAATTTCTCGATGACGCGCGGAAGCTGGTTCAGCGGTGGGAGACCGAGGGGGTCACGAGCAGCGGGGTGGTGGAGAGCGACGTGGCGAAGATCTCGATCGTCGGGTCGCGGCTTGCCTCGAGCCCGGGGCTCGCCGCGCGGATGTTCGCGGCGCTGGGTCGTGCGGGGATCAACATCGACTGTATCAGTTCGTCGGAGATGAAGGTGGCGTGTGTGATCTCGGCCGACCGACTCGACGAGGCCACTCGGGCCGTGCATCAAGAGTTCTTTCCGGAGAATGAGACGGCCACCGCGAGTGCGTAGATCGTGCCAGCGGGTGATGTCGAGAGATTCGTAACACTGGTGACGGTCAGACGTTGCAAGAGGTAGGGGAGCATGGGCGTGAAGATCGAAGTCGGGGTGCTCGGCGCCACCGGCACCGTGGGGCAGGAATTCATCACTCAGTTGGCCGACCATCCGTGGTTCACGGTGGCCTGGATCGGAGCGAGCGAGCGCTCGGCGGGGAAGGCGTATCGGGATGCAACCACGTGGCGGTTGCCGGTGGCACGACCGGACCGGGTGGCCGAGATGACCGTCGAGACGGTTACTCCGGGGTGTGCGCCGCAGCTGCTGTTCTCCGGGTTGGACGCATCAGTTGCAGGAGAGGTGGAGACCGCGTTCGCCAAGGCGGGGCACATCGTCGTCAGCAACGCCCGGAATCACCGCATGGACCCGGTCGTGCCGCTGGTCATCCCTGAGATCAATGCCGATCACCTGCAGCTGTTGAGCGCACAGGCGGCGAAGGGCTGGTCAGGACGCATCGTGACCAACCCGAACTGCTCGACAGTGGTCCTGGCGATGGCCGTGGCGCCACTGCGTCAGTTCGGTCTTCGCCAGATCATCGTGTCGACGTTGCAGGCGATTTCCGGCGGAGGATATCCGGGAGTCGCGTCGCTCGACATCCTGGGCAACGTCGTCCCGGTGGTCCTTGGCGAAGAAGCGAAGATAGAAACCGAGACGAAGAAGATCCTTGGACAGGTCACCGCCGCGGGCGTCGAGGCGCATCCCGTCACTGTCAGTGCCAGTACGACTCGAGTGCCGGTGATCAATGGACATACGGAAGTCGTCACGGTGTCGCTGGACGCCGATCCTGGCCCCGACGCGATGATCGCGGCGCTGCGTGGCTTCTCTGGCCGCCCGCAGGAGACAGATCTGCCGAGTGCGCCACCCCGGCCAGTGCTCTATCTCGATGACGCGGACCGGCCGCAGCCCCGTCTCGATGCGGACCGAGACAACGGGATGACCGTGTGTGTCGGTCGGCTGCGTGCCTGCCCGGTGCTCGACTACAAGTTCGTGGCGATGGGGCACAACACCGTCCGGGGCGCTGCCGGCGTGGCGGTGCTCAATGCGGAGCTCCTGAAGATCGACGGCATCGTGGCGTAGTTCGAGTCCCAAGGAGGCAGGAGGCCCGGATCACGATTCAGTCGGGCGGAGGCGGTCGAACACGATCTGACCGCCAACCACGGTCATGAGGACACGGACGCTTGGAATGTCGTTTGACGGCACGGTGAGCAGGTCGCGGTCGACGATGACGAGGTCGGCGAGCCGTCCCACGGTCAACATGCCCTTGGTCTCTTCCTCGAAGCTCGCATATGCTGCCGCGGTCGTATAGGCCCGGAGCGCCTCCTCGACGGTGAGGCGCTGTTGCGGCACCCAACCCTGCGGGTGGAGCCCGTCGAGGGTGCGACGGGTCACCGCCGCATAGATCCCGTCGATCGGGGTGCCCCGGTCGAGCCACCCACTCCCGAAGCTCAGGGTGGCGCCGGCGTCGAGCAGGGCGCGGAACGGAAAGCTCGTGCGCGCCCGTTCCGCGCCCAACTGCCGGTTGACCCAGCGTCCGTCGTGCAATGTCGAGAACGGCAGTGCACTGGCCAACACGCCGCTGGTCGCGAACCGGGCGACATCGCTGGGATGGAGGTGTTGCACCAGCTCCACCCGGAAGCGGCGGTCACGTGCGTCGTGCCGGTCGACGATCTGCTGGTGCAGATCGAGCGCCGCCTCGTTGGCGCGATCTCCGACTGCCTCGGCCAGGACTTGCATTCCGGCAGCATCGGCGGCGAATGCAAGTGGACGAATGGTGTCGATGTCGACGCCAGGAGGTGCGCTCGCACCAGGGGTATCCGCGTAGGGAGCCTCGAACGCCGCGGTGCGCGCCACGAGCGAGCCGTCGAGGTCGACATAAACGGCGCCCACACGCAACCAGTCGTCTCCGCGGCCGTCAGGGCCACCGAACGCGCGCGCGCCGACGGCCCGGTCGAGACGGACCCAGGTGTCGATCGGCACGACGGCGTAGATACGTAGGCTGAGTCGACCAGCCCTCCTGGCCCGCGAGAACACCTCGAGATCGTCCCAATCGCCAATGTGATGCACGGAGGTCACGCCGCGAACGGCCGCTTCACCGAGCGCGCGTTCGAGGGCGCGGTCACGCGCCGCCGGGGGCGATGCCGGGATGGTCGCCTCGAGTCGCTGCATCGCGGTACCGGTCAGGATACCCGTCAAGGTGAGGCCTGTCGCATCATCGCCTTCGGCATGAGCGCCGGGGTCTCCGACGACAATTCCGGCCTGCTCGAGTGCCACACTGTTGGCCAGACCCAGCTGCTGGTCGCGCTGCACGAGCCAGACCGGATGGTCCGGGCTGATTGCGTCGATCCAGTCACGATGAGGCAGGGTGTCGCTCCAGAGGCGCTGGTCCCACTCGCGTCCGAGCAACCAGGTGCCGCTGGGGCGGTTGTTGGCCGCATCGGCAACCCGGGTGACGAGCTGTCTCGGCGACCGGGCTGGCGCCAGGTCAAGGGTGGTGGTCGGATCCCCGAGGTCGACTAGGTGAGTGTGGGTGTCGATGAACCCGGGGAGCACCAGCCGTTGGCGCACATCGATTACTTCCGCATCGTCCGCCAGGAGCTCGATGGCGTCGTTGGTGCCGACCGCGGCGATTCGGCCGTTGGTCACCGCCAACGCGTCGACCCAGGGCCGGGCCGGGTCTCCGGTCCAGATACGGCCGTTGACGAGTGCCAGGGTCACCGAGACCGGGGTGACGTCGACTGCATCATCGCACGAGACGCCGGTCAGGCAGACCGCGACCAGCCAGGCGACCCTGGCCTGTCGCGCGATTCCCGTCAGGCGTCGCGCCATGTGAATGGTGGAAGACGGCGGTGCGGCGTCCGCCGGTGATGCGATCAGTTGGCCGCGCCGGTTCCGGCGGTGTATTCCAGTAGCAGCCGGACCGGGGCGCTGCCGGCAAAGAGCGAGGGCACCGTCTCTCGGTCGGCGCCCGGTGGCAGGGTTGTCGTTACCTCGATCTGGGTCCCGCTCGGTAGCGCCTGGGGACCCTCGAGCCAGTAGCGGGTCGGCCAGCCTGGGTCCGGCTCGTGGATCTGGAGGAGCGGCTGACGTGTCCCATCTGGAAGCACTCCCTCGATCTGCAGCTTGACCGCCTCGATGTCAATCTCCGGCAGCAAGCCCAGCAAGCTGACGTCCTGGTCGAGAGTGTGACTGAACGCGAATTCACGTCCGTTCGGCTCGTCGGGGGAGCTCATGACCGTGTGGGTAATCGCGCCCACGCCCTCCTCGGTCAGATGCAGCCCCAATCTGGTCTGGTCGGTGAAATCTTGGCCCTCGGTGATCCAGGTCTTCTTGTACAACACCCGGGCCACGATGTCTGCGCCATCCGGTAGGGCATAGCCGAGGGTATCGAGCTTGACGGCGCTCTGCCCGGGCCACCACACCGCGATTGGCTGGTCGCTGTCGAACCCGGAGGCAAACCCGAGTCCGGCATCGGCGTCGTCAGCGGTCCGCGCCTGACCCGACGTGTCGATGTAGACCGAGACATTACG
>JASLOY010000569.1 GCA_030745255.1 Vicinamibacterales bacterium | reverse complement strand
CGCGGATGTGCGCAGAGGTCCGCTCCGCCTCCAGGGGGCGGCAGGGCAGGCGAAGGAGCGCGCCGACCGCGAACGCGCCGAGCACCGCGGCGAAGAACTGCGGTCGCGCCACGGTGGCGGCGAGACGCGCCTCCATCGTCATGACGTCGCCGACCACAGCGAACGGCTGCACTTCGGCCACGTCCTGGACCAGAAACGGGACGAACGAGAGAGGGTCGCTGCCTGTCCGCACGACGACGTCGACGTCAGGCAGCCGCGACCCGAACGGCCATTGCGCGTAGGTGATATACAGCTCCGGCTCGGGCCGGCTGTCGAGCCCGCGATGTAGCACGTCTCCCACCACACCCACGATCGGAAACGGCCGCTCGTCAACCAGGAGGATGCCTTCACCAAGCACTCGACCGCCAGGGAGATAGGCGCTGACGAACGCCTCGTTCACGATCGCGGCGGGCGCATTCCCGAGATCCTGGTCGGTCAGAAACCGCCCCTCGACCAGACGGAGTCCCATCGCCGAGAAATACCCGGGGCTTACGAGCTGAGGGCGAGCCGACGACACCTCGCTGATTCGCGTCGGTCGTGGCTGGCCCTCGAACCGAATCGACGCCATGGACTCGCCCGGGGTGAGCGGTAACGACGACACGAACCCGACCGACTCGACACCGGGGTGTCCTCCGATGCGCCGGCTCAGACGGTCGAACAGGCCGCCCTCGTCAAGCAACTCTCCCTCTTTCATCGGCAGCAGGTTGATCTCGGCGGTCAGCACATCCTCCGGCTTGAAACCGGGGTCGACCCGGGTCAAGCCGACGATACTTCGCACGAGCAGCCCCGCGCCCACTAGCAGCATCAGGGCCAGCGCCACCTCCGCGACTACCAGCACGCTCCGCGTCCGGTTGCCGGGACGGAACCGAAAGCCGCCCCCCATGGCTGGCGCATTCTCGTTCAACGCGCCGACCAGGTTGAACCGCGACGCTTTGAGTGCCGGCATCATCCCGAAGAGCAGACCGACGGCAAGTGACGCGGCCAGCGCGAACAGCACCACCGTCGGGTCAATGCCCGCCTCGTCGAGCCCGGGAATGTCGGTGGGCGCGATGGCGGGCAACGCGCCAAGCACCCAGTAGGAGGCCACCAGACCGAGCCCTCCCCCGAGCACCCCGAGCACCGCGCTCTCGGTGACCAACTGCCGGATGAGCCGACCACGGCCGGCGCCGATCGCCGCCCGAATCGCCAGCTCCCGTTGTCTCCCGGCGCCCCGGGCGAGCAGCAGATTGGCGAGGTTCGCGGTCACGATCAACAGCACCAGGGCAACGGCCGCCATCAGCACCAGCAGCGCGGGACGCACCTCCCGCACCATCTGGTCGTGGAACCCCTCGAGACGCAGCGTGGCGCCGTCGGTGAACGGCGACGTCAGCCGGCCCAGCACCGTCTGCCCCTCGGCCTCTGCCTGCGCAATCGAGACGCCCTCGCGCAGCTTGGCGATACCGGAGAAGGCGACCGCGGTCGCATCGCCCACCGGAGACGGCAGGTCATCCCTCGGGTACATACTCAAGGGGAACCAGATCTGGGTCTCCTCCTCCGGAAAGGCGAATCCCTCGGGCATGACTCCGACGATGGTGTAGACGCCGATCGAGCCGGCCGAGACCTTGATCAGCTCGCCGATCGCGTCGGGCTGACCCCCGAACCAGTCCTGCCAGGCGCGGTGGCTCAAGACCGCCGCCGGCCAGGTCTTTTCGCTCTTGGGCCGGGCGTCCATCTCGGTGAATGCGCGCCCGAGCACCGGCGCGACCCCGAGCATCGGAAAGAGATCGGGGGTCACGTCCGCGCCTCGAACCCGGAGCGGCTCATCGGTCCGATCGCTGAAAAGGGTGAGCCCCAGGGTGTTGTAGCCCGCAATCGATTCGATCGTCTGTGGGTTCGCGTTCCAGGCCTCGCGCGTCGGACTGGTCATGAAGGCAGGCATCTCGCGCCCGCGGTTCATCTGGTTCTCTTCCCGCACCTCGACGAGCCGGTCGCCGTCGGCATACGGCAACGGACGCAGCAGCGCAGCGTTCACCACCCCGAACACGACGGTGTTGGCGCCGATACCGAGCGCCAGGGTCGCCAGGCAGACGAGGGTAAACCCTGGTTGCCGGACGAGCGACCGGCCGGTCAGCCGGAGATCCCGCAGAAACGAGTCCATGTCGATTCCCACCTCTACTCCTGCCTACCGCGGGAGCGTCGGGCAAGTTTACCGCGTTGCCCCATGCGCGGGTCAGCGATAGGATGAGGCCACACAGGACAACCCGCATGAGGAGCAGCGAGATGAAGGGACAGTTTGGGTCGAGGGAGTTACTGGCGCTTGCCACCTGCGGCCTGTGTCTCTGGCTTGCGGGGCGGCCTCAGGCCGCCACCGCGCAGAGCCGCTTTGTGGGCGGAGCCCCGTCGCGGTCCGATGTCGAGGTGCGGCCGTCGCGGCTCAGATTCGAACCGGGTGCCCGGTCGAACTGGCACAGCCACGGGAACTTTCAGATCATCATGGCGGAAGAGGGTGCGGGTCGCACGCAGGTGAGGGGCGAGCCGCTGCAGAAATTGGAGGTCGGTTCGCCGGTCTACGCGGCCGCCGGCGTGGTGCACTGGCACGGCGCCGCACCTGACGAGTATCTGGTGCAGCTCACCTTCAGCAGCGGTGAGACGAGCTGGTACGA
>JASLOY010000568.1 GCA_030745255.1 Vicinamibacterales bacterium | reverse complement strand
GATCGTGCTCGAGGAAATTGAGCGAATCCGCACCGAGCCGGTCGAGGAGGAAGAGCTCCACAATTCGATTGCCTATTTTGTCGAGACCTTCTCTCGCAATTTCTCGAGCGCCGCATCGACGGCGGGGCTGTTCGCCGGTGACGAGTACACGGGTCGCGACCCGGCCTACCTGGCCGTGTATCGCGAAAACATCGCAGCGGTGACGGCGGAAGACGTACTCGACGTCGCGCAGCGCTATCTCGACCCGGACGAATTGGTCATCCTCGTCGTCGGCAATCTCGAGGCGATGTTGGCTGGGGACCCGGAGCGGCCGGAATTCTCGCTCGAAGAGATGAGCCGCGGCGAGGTGGTGCGAATTCCGTTGCCGGATCCGTTCACGATGGAATACCCAGACCGATAGCGTGTCAGCTCAGCGTGTATCGGTCCATGTCTGGACCGACGAGGGTCCTGGGCGTGCGCCCGAACAGCGGGGCGGTGTGCTGAGCGAGCCGCTGCCGCAGACAGCGGTGTGCATCTCCGGGGGCGGAACCCGGTCGATGGCGGCAGCGGTCGGACAGCTGCGTGGCCTGGTCGAGCTCGGCCTGCCGGACCGCATCGGCTACCTCTCCTGCGTGTCGGGCAGCGCCTGGGCCGTCGTGCCGTATCTCTACGCGGCCGATGGCGCGGTCGAGCTCGGTGTCGTGACGCGTCCGGATCATCTGACTCGCGCCGGACTCGACCGACTCGAACCCCGTTCGCTGTTGCTACCGGCGACCAGTCATTTCCGTGACACCTTCCTTGCGTTGGACGCCGACGGTTCGGTCCGTCCCGACCAGGTGTGGAGTCGCGCGGTCGGAGAAACCTTTCTGGCTCCTGCCGGGCTCTACGACCCAGCGGATCCGACCGGGTTTGGCCCCGCGGCCGGTTCGGCGTCTGCTGCCGCCGGGGAACGGCTGTCTCCGGTGCGCCGGTGTCATCGGCCACGCGTGGCGCGACCGTTTCCTGTGGTGCACGCTACCTTGAACTGGCCCGAGTTGCGGTCAGACTCCCAGCAGCGGCTACCGTTCGAGTACACGCCGCTCTATGTCGGCTCGCCGCAACGGCGGGTGCTCACGGACGCCGGGGCCGGCCCGCGCACGGTCGGAGGCACGTTCGTGGAGCCGCTCGGCTTTGGCTCGGCGGCGCCCACGGCCGAGAGCGGCGCCGACGGACGTGTGGCGGTCCGGCTACCGCTTCGACCGTTCACGCTGGGCGACATGGTCGGTGCGAGCAGCGCGTTCAATACGCCCGATCGAGATGTGCGCGCCTATCCCCACACGCGCTACTGGACGCTCCCCGCCGCTGATAGCGGTCCTTGCGTGGTCAACGACCTGTTTACCGATGGCGGCGATGTCGACAACCTGGCGCTGCTCGGGATGCTGCGTCGACGGATCCCGACGGTCGTCGTGTTCATCAACTCCGTCTGGCCGCTCGACGTTGATCATGACGCGCGCCACTGGCCAGACAGCGGTCAGATCGATCCGGCCGTGCCACCCCTGTT
Source organism: Vicinamibacterales bacterium (assembly GCA_030745255.1). GTDB lineage: Bacteria > Acidobacteriota > Vicinamibacteria > Vicinamibacterales > UBA8438 > NP936. The sequence continues at coordinate 1,165 of JASLOY010000568.1, read as the reverse complement.
TGGTCAGCCCAGTCAGCGGTGGCCACACAACCACGTCTTCCTGCCGGCCGCGTATCGAGAAGTGGTGTCGGTCTGGCAGGCGGCCAAGCGTGCCGGCCGCCCCATGGTGGCCTCTACTCGCCTGATGGTGCAGCCGAACGACTGGTGGGGTATCGAGGGCGGTTGGGAGGTGTCAGTGTGCTGGGTCTACAACGGCCGTGTGCCGGCCTGGGAGGCGGGACTTCCCAATGAGGTTCGCCGCATACTGCCCTCCGGCACCAGTGACGCTCCGGATGCTCCGCTGGCGCGTTTCCCCCATTACCGCACGGTCGGTCAGAACGCTCGGGCCCTGACTCGCCTTACGCCACTACAGGCCAACCTGCTGGCGGAGCTTGCCGGCTGGAGCGTGATTGATTCGGGCGACACGCTGCGGGCCGCGCTCGCTGGCTAAAGTGGCCGCACATCGTGAACGGAAACGCGGCCGTGATCGTGTCCTGTCCCAAAGCCCAAAGCTGGAGGCGGGCGGGGCCATGCTACCGAACGCCGTCGGCCGGGTCGCCGTTCGGGGGGATCGGCGCGCTTTCGGCGGAGAGTGTCGTCGTCGTTCTGACGATGAAGAGTTGCTCTCCTGGTCTGATCATGTCGAGCTCGCCACGCGCAACGGCCTCGATCAGGCGTGGATCCTCTGTCAGGGCCTCAACGTAACGATGTAGCTGGCCGTTCTCGACTTGCAGGGCGTCGATTACCTGCTGCAGCCGGGCGTGCTCCTGGTTGGCCCGAAACAGCGCGACGAGCCCGCGCTCGCCCACGAACGCGTTGGCAATCAACAGCATGGTGACAAGCAACAGCACGTACCGCCCGGTGCGGCGCGGTGTCGGTGTGCGTCGCGGCAGTGGCGGCAACTCGTTGAGTCGATCGACCGGGGAGCTCATCGTCACGGGGTTCCGTGCCATGAGGTTGTCACGCTACCAGACCTAGACCACGCCGGCGCGCATGGTCGTCCTCGCCGGTCTGAGGGGCGCCGGTTCATCATCAGGTCGCAATTTATAGTGCATCATGTTGTTGATGTCAACAAAAGTATCTACTTTTCTACCAGCACGTGACATGGTATCGTTCCGCGCCGATGGCCAAGTCCTCGACAAAACGCCCCCCTGGCCGTCCGCCGGCCGGCAGAGGCGGTTTGGCC
>JASLOY010000567.1 GCA_030745255.1 Vicinamibacterales bacterium | reverse complement strand
CCTGGACGCCGGCCTGACGGTGGACGTGTCGACCGATTACGCAGCGGTGGCCGCCGATCCGGAGCTGCAGCGGGCAAAGGAAGGGTGGGTCCGGAGTTACGCCACCCCCACAGGGCAACGGCGCGCGCGTCGGCTGTCGCCGCCTATTCCGCTCACCGTGGCCGACATCGATCTGGTGGCGATGATCCGCGGGGCCGGGCTCACGCGGGTCGACGAGGTGACCGACTACTTCATTCAGCGGTTCCTGCGCGTCCCGCTGACCGAGAACCGCCGGCAGATACTGGTCGACGTCCTCACGCGCGGCATCGGGTCGGCCACGATCGACTACGGGCAGCCCGGTCTCGAGGCCGCGTTGAGGGAGGCGCTCCACGTCCTGCTGGGCATGTCCGAGTATCAGCTGGCGTGATCGAAGACCGCCAAGCGCACTCGACGTTCCGCGGCCTGACAGATGTGTGAGGGAGCGAAGGAGAAGCAGACATGGCCAAGAACACGCTCAACTGCGACCGTGCGTGCACACGGCGTGATTTCGTGCGCAAGGGATTGTATGGCATCGGCGCCACGGCCGCGCTTCCGGCGTTCCTGCGACACACTGCGACAGCTGTGGCGGCGCAAGCACTGGGCGGAGGGCAGGAAACGCATCCCAACCGCATCATGGTGGTGCTCGAGCTGACCGGCGGCAACGACGGGCTGAACACCGTCGTCCCGTATAGCAATGACGAGTACTACAAAGCGCGTCCATCCCTCGGGATCCCCGCTCGCACGGTGATTGAGATCGACGACGAGCTGGGGTTCAATCCGCAATTGCGCGGCCTCAATCGGCTCTATGAGGAGGGCCGGGTCGCGATCATCAACGGATGTGGGTATCCGAATCCCAGCTTCTCGCATTTCACGTCACTGGATTACTGGCACTCGGCCTCGCCGAATGCGCCCAGGCAGGAGGGGTGGGTTGGGCTCACGGCGGATGCCGTTCGGCCGACCCTGCAGGAAAACTTCATCGTCAATGTCGGCACCGAGATGAAGAACGCGGTGCGGGCTCGCGTGCATGCCCCGGTGGTCTTCAGTGACCCGGAGATGTTCCGGCGTCAGGGCAGTGACACGGCGTTGATGGCGGCTGAAGAGCTCGGGCAGCAGATGCCGGATGCCAGCCGGCAGGTACTGGGATTCATCGAGAGCATTTCGAGAAACGCGGCTACCGGTTCGGCGCTGGTGCGAGAGGCCGTAAGCAACTATTCGACCACGGTGGACTACGGCGACGCGGGGGGGCAGACCGGACTCACGACGGTCGCCGCCTTGATCGCCGGTGACCTGCCGACCCGCTTCTACTACGTCAACTACGGCGGATTCGATCACCACTCGAACCAGGAGGCCTCGCACGCGCGGCTTCTCCTGGGTGCGGGCGACGCAATCCGGGGGTTCTTCGAGGACATGGATCGCATTGGTCGCGCCGACGATGTCGCGATGATGGTCTTCAGCGAGTTCGGGCGCCGAGTAAAGCAGAACGCGGGTGCGGGAACGGATCACGGTACCGCAGGGCCGATGTTCATCATCGGCAAGCCGGTCACCGGTGGGCTCTACGGGGCGTATCCCAGCCTGACGGATCTGGAGGTCATCCCCGGCTACGAGGACGGGAATTTGAGGTTCACCACCGACTTCCGTCGTGTGTACGCGACGATGATCGCGGAGTGGATGGGCTACGACGACACCCGGACGCTGCTTCGCGGGGACTTCGACCCCCTGGGGGTGTTCGCCTAGTCGCCTCCCGCCGCCGATCGTCTCCACCAGCCCGCCACGAGGCTACCGATAAGCGAGTGAGCGACGGTGGAGATGGCACTTGGGAGAGCCACCAGCGGGTTCGTGAAGTTGCCCCGCGCCAGCACGACGCCCAGACCTGAATTCTGCATGCCGACCTCGATCGCGACGGTGCGCGCCGCCGTCTCTCGGCCGAGGACCGCCTTGCCGGCCAGATAGCCGAACAGAAACCCGAAGGCGTGCAAGCCGAACACGGCCAGGAGCAGGCGTGGACCGGCGTCCAGTATCTGCTCGCGTCCGGCGCCAATGACCGAGGCGACGATGAGCGTGATGGTGAGCACCGCCACGAGCGGCGCGATTGGCAGGACCGGTGCGATGGCCCGAGGAAATCGCCACTTGAGCAGGGCGCCGGCCACCACCGGCAGGATCACGACCTGCACCGTGTCCAGGAACAGACCGGTGGCTGACACGTCGATGCGGCTCCCGGCCAGCAAGGCTGTCAGGGTGGGCGTCATCAGCGCGGCGAGCAGCGTTGACAGCGCCGTCATGGTGACCGAAAGGGCCACGTCGGCCTTGGCCAGATAGGAGATCACGTTCGAGGCGGTGCCGCCCGGGCAGCAGGAAACGAGCACGAGGCCGACGGCCAATGGAGTCGGCAGGGCGAGCAGATACCCGAGGCTCCAGCCGAGTGCCGGCATCACCGTATATTGGAGCAGCACGCCGGGCAGCACGCGGCCGCGCTCGCGGCCCACGCGGCGGAAGTCGTCGAAGCCGAGCGTCATGCCCATGCTGAGCATGATGACGCCAAGCCCGATCGTGATGAGCGGGCCGCTGAACCAGGTGAAGAGCGGCGGGTCGATCAGCGCCAGGGTGGCGCAGGCCAGGACCCAGAGTGGAAAGGCCGCCGTCAATCGAGAGAGAATGCGCAAGACCGGCC
>JASLOY010000566.1 GCA_030745255.1 Vicinamibacterales bacterium | reverse complement strand
TATCGACGCTCGGACGCGGTGTTACGAACACCTACCCATCGATTTGCGAATCGGTGCTTCTGCCACGGGCTGCTAGAGTCCCTGTGCGGTACGAGAGCAAAGGAAACGCGAACAAGATGTGACTCGCCAGCCCCGACTCGCACCACTCAAGGAGTCTAGCCGCCGGCCGTCGCTGTCCACGCTTCGCCGACTCAAGGCGCCACTGGACCGTCTGTACGACACGTTCAACCAGGCCGAATCGGCGGTCGACCCGGTGCAGGTCGTTCGTCGCTATACCACCCCAGCCGACCGGGAAGTGGTGGCGTTCTGCGCGGCGGCGCTGGCCTTTGGACGGGTCGCAAGCGTACTGAGCGCGGTCGGGTCGCTGCTCGCGGTGCTGGGAGACCGACCGGCCGCTTACGTCCAAGACTTCGACCCCACGCGAGACGGCGATCGCCTGCGCCCGCTCGTGCACCGCTGGATACGCGGCGCGGATCTGATCGCGCTTCTCTGGATTTCGCATCGGATGATTGCCGAATCGGGGTCGATCGAGCAGTTCTTTCTCGACGGCCACGCGGCGTCCGCTCCGGACGTAGGGCCGGCCCTGACACGGTTCTCGGCCCGGGCACGTGCGATCGACCTCGATGAAGTGTATGGCAGCCGCGACGGTCGGCGCGGGGTGACATACTTCTTTCCCCGGCCCGACGCAGGCAGCGCGTGCAAACGGCTCAACCTGTTTCTCCGGTGGATGGTCCGACGGGACGCGGTCGACCTCGGGGTCTGGTCCGGGTTGAGCCCGTCCAAGCTGGTCGTTCCGCTCGACACGCACGTGATCCGGGTAGGGCGTTGTCTCGGTCTGACGCGGTATCGGAGCCCGGGCTGGGGGATGGCGAGCGAGATTACCGAGTCGTTACGGCGTCTGGACCCAGAGGACCCGGTGCGCTACGACTTCGCGATGTGCCATCTGGGGATGATGGACGCTTGCGGATTCAACCGACCACAGCGGGACGATCGGTGCCCGTTGCGAGGGGTGTGTCGACCAACCGGGCGTAAGCGTCGAGCGTCGCCTGGACCATTCGTTCGACGCTGAACGATGCCCGCACCCGCTCGCGGGCGGCCGCGCCGAGCTCGGCCCGCCGGAGCGGGTCGCCGAGGAGAGGCACGATGGCAGCTGCGAGCGCCTGGGCGTCGCGGGTGGGCACCAGCACGCCTGTTTGGTCGTGGACGACCACCTCGGGGATACCGCCTGCCCGGGTGGCAACGATCGCCTGACCGATCGCCATCGCGTCGAGCAGGACCGAGCCCATCCCCTCGGTGACGGAGCTCATCGCGAACAGGTCGAACCCCTTTTGGAGCGAGAGCGCGTCCGGGCGAAATCCGGCGAGCAGGACATGCCGCTCAAGGTGCAGGTCTTTGATCTGCTTGCGTAGCGTCGACTCGAGCTCGCCCTCGCCGACGATCACGAAGCGGGCATCGGGAACCTGACGCACTACCGCGGCCGCCGCCTTGATCAGATACCGGTGGCCTTTGTGCGGCACCAGGGCCGCCACGTTGCCGACGATCGGTGCGCCGCTCGGCAGCCAGAGCTCAGCCTGGACGTCGAGTCGCGGCGCCGCCGCGACGTGGTCGAGGTCGACGCCGTCATGTACCGTCGTCGTCCGTTCTGCCGGCACGCCGTCTGAGACGAGCATCGCCCGAATCGCGTCCGACGCGCACAGGAACATGTCGACCTGCCCGTATTTCCACCGGGAGAACGCGTTGCGGCGAATGTGAAAGTCGACGCGGCGCGATACGACGAATCGTGGCAACGGGTGGAGCCGGCCGAGCGAGCGGGCGAGCGCCACCATTGCAACCGCGTGCGCATCGTGCGCCTGAACCACCGTCGGGCCGAGCGTCCGCAGCACTCGCGACAGCTGCCAGGCCGCCCGCAGGTCCATCTCGCCTGACGGCGCGATCGGGATCAGGTCCAGGCCCTCGGCCGCGCGTCGACGCAGCTCGCCGCCGGGATGCGCCACCAGCGCCGTCCGGTGACCCTGGGCGCGGAGCCCGAGCACGGTCAGCAGGACCTGGTTCTGGCCGCCGCGCCAGGTTCGCGCGGTGTCGACGTGCAGGGAGAACATGGCGGGGGGCTCGGGAACGTAAACAGCAGGAGTCAGAAGTCAGAAGTAGAAGTCAGAAGACAGCTGGATGCCTTCGCCGGCTTCCGCCTCAGAACGTCGATTGACCCGTTCGGGTCAGTCATCCCGTCCTAGCTCCCACAGCTTTGCGTATTTCAGGAAGACATAGTAGCTGTTCATCACCGAGACGACGAAACCCGGGACGCCCTGCACACAGCCGCGCCGGAGCAGGTAGTTCCGGACAAACGCCACTGGCGGGTGCACCAGGACGTCGAGCGGTCCGGCTCGCTGTCCGGCGTCAAGCATCTGTTTCGCGGCCAGCGTCGTGTAGCGGTCGATTGTCTCCACGTGGTTCGAGAGGTCGCGAAACGCGTGATGACGGATCTCGTGGCGGAGCCGACCAACAGGGCCGTCCACCCGCACCGACTCGTGCACGAGGCTGGAGCTCCAGCCGGCGACCCGGCGGTCGTACAGACGCAGTTGGTGGTCTGGGTACCAGTCGGTCGTCCGGATCCATTGATTCAGATACCAGGTGGTGCGCGGAATGCGAAATCCGCGATCGGGTGGGTCCTGCGCGAGCAGGGTGCGGATCTCG
>JASLOY010000565.1 GCA_030745255.1 Vicinamibacterales bacterium | reverse complement strand
GACCGAACCATGCCTCCTACCTCCTTGGACATCGGATTCTCCCCTAATCCGTGTCCAAGAAAACCGGAGGCGCCTCAAGGAGAGAGAATCGACATGAAGCACCAGCTAGAGGCCGAACTGAATAACACGATCGAGTGGTTCAACCGGAGCACTAGCGCGCTCACCGAGGAGGACTCCGGCTTCGCACCTGCGAGCGGTGTCTTCACCGCCGCTCAACAGGTGGCCCACGCCGCGCAGACGATTGACTGGTTCATCGACGGCGCGTTCAGACCCGACGGGTTCGACGTGGACTTCGAGGCTCATGAGGCCAAGGTCCGGGCAATCACGTCTCTGGCGGATGCGCGCGCCTGGCTCGCCAAGGCGGCCGAGAACGCGCGCCAGGCGATCGCATCAAGATCGGACGAGGAGTGGGAGCAGCCGCTGCCCGCGGGACCCGTCATGGGTGGCCTGCCACGCGCGGCCATCTTCGGTGCAATCACCGACCACACGGCGCATCATCGCGGCGCCTTGACCGTCTATGCCCGGCTCAATGGGAAAACCCCTCCGATGCCCTACATGGACATGTAAGCATGGCTCAGGCTTGCGGGGTAGGCACCGGGAGTCCCGGCAACGGACGCACCCGGCGGAACGGCAGGGTGTAGAAGCCGCGGATGACGTCGCGGATGGTCATGCCTGCCGCGCACCCCTTCACCGCACAATAGGTGACGAATGGCGTAGCCAGAATGCGGTATCCGAGCGCCAAGTCACCATGAAAGCGGCGAGCCAGGCGAGCGGCGGACGAGACGTCTCGGCCCAGCACCTGCATGCGCGCCCGAAACAGTTGGAGGGCGAGCGCGGTGCCCTCGAGCTCGGCGCCGATCGCCTCGGCGGCCGCCTGTCCGCTCTTCACCGCGTAATAGATGCCTTCGCCCAGCAGGGGTTCGGTGAGGCCGGCCGCGTCACCCACCAGGAAGACCCGCCGGTTGCGAGGCCGGTAGCGCCAGCCGCCATGCCCCACCCGCTGGCCCGCGATGTGGGTGCAGTCACGCGCACCGAACCTTGCCCGGACATACGCGCGTAGCCGATCCGGATGGAGCCCGACCGTGGCGTCTGACGTGTACACGCCGACGTTGAAGTGGTCGCCTTTCGGAAACACCCACCCGTAGCCGAACGGCACGACGCCGAAGTCGATCTCGAAATCCTGGGTCGCGGCGTTGCCAGCCACGTGGCCCTCGATGCCGAACCCCCATCCGATGTCGGGAAACTCCCCGGTCAGACGCCGGACCGTGGAGTTGGCGCCATCGGCGCCGACCAGATAGCGGCAACGCAGTCGCTCGGTCGCCGTTTGCACCATCAGGTGCTCGGACTCGACGTGAATGTCGCGTATCGCGCCGATCTTCGTGAAGCGTGCGCCGGCCTCGAGGGTGCGCTCCAGCACATACCGATCGAGCTCGGCGCGGACCGTCATGGCGGCCAGCGGGTAGCGTCCCTGGTAGACCGTCGGATCCTCGTCGTCCCGGCGGCCGACAAAGGAGGTGGCGACCTGCCTGATGACCGGTGCGACCGGAAACCGCAACGCCCGGAGTGTCTTGGGTGTCAGGGCGCCGGCGCACGGCTTGACGCGCGGAAAGCTGCGCCGGTCGACGAGCAGCACATCGCGACCCGAAGTGGCGAGGTCGTAGGCGGCCGCACAGCCGGCCGGCCCCGCGCCGACGACCAACACGTCGTTAGTAGTCACGGTCGTGCCGACAGCTCGATTGAACTCGCCCCTCGTTACGGCTTGCGGTGTGTGTCCAGGAAGGCAAACACCTTGCCGATGTTCTCGCGTCCGGCGCTACTGTGGCTCCCGCCAGCCACCTCGATGTACTCGTGGGTCATGCCGAGTTCCTTCATCTCGGCTACCCACTGCCTGGTCACCTTCACATCGACCGCCGTGTCGGCGTCCCCCATGACGACCATGACCGGAAGATGGGTCGCCGTCTCGAGAATGTCGGGACTGATGTAGACGGCTGGCGCAAGCGGAGCCAGGGCCGCCCAGATGTCGGCATACTTACTGCCCAGATACCAGGTGCCGCCGCCACCCATCGACTGGCCGATGAGATAGATACGGCTGTCGTCAACCTTGTAGTCATCACGCATGATCGCCAGCACGTTCAACACGTCCTGCTCACTCAACGCGCCCAGGTTTTCGGGACCGGGATCCTCGCGGCGACGATTGAAGTCGTTGCCCTGACCTCTGGCGCCATACCAGCCCCGCTCGTTGTAGCCCATCGGCGTGGCGACGATGTAGCCGTAGCGTTCAGCCAGCTCTACCAGGTTGTTGTATTCCATCATGTACATGGTGCCGCTACCCAACCCATGCAGTGCGATGACCAGCGGCATGGCGGCGCTGCCGTCATACGCGGTCGGAACATACACCCGATACTCCTGGTCGATGTTGCCGGCTTCCTCGAACGTGTACGTCTTCTGTTCGACCCGCGCCAGTGCATCCAGATTCGCCTGCGACCGCTCGGGCTGCACCCAGTCCTGGGCCGGGGCGGAAGATGCCGAAACACCCAGCAGGAGGACACTGGTCAACGCTAAACTCAGCCTGTGACTCACCGGCATGGCTCGCTGAAACATGTTGTCGCTCCCTCTGAAGTGCCTGGTCAGATCGATCCGGTGCCTATCATATGCCCCGTGACGGCTCTCTGGCTGCACCAAGATCCTCGTCAGGTGACGGCCTGTCGACCCGTCCGC
>JASLOY010000564.1 GCA_030745255.1 Vicinamibacterales bacterium | reverse complement strand
CGGCCTGGTGCCGTTGGACCGAGCTGATGGAGCGGGGCAGCTATCGGGACCCCGAAGTCGTCCGGCTGGTCACCGAGCGTTTCATTCCCATCAGAGTAGACGCCGACCGGCGACCCGACGTCAGCGAGCGTTACACCCTTGGGGGGTGGCCGACGACGGCGTTTCTTACCCCATCCGGGGAGATTCTGGGTGGGGGCACCTACCTGGAGCCGGCGCCGCTGGTGATGGTGATGCAGCAGGTGTCGGACGCCTTCGCGACTCGACGGACGGAGATCGACACTCGGGTCGCCGAGCCGACAGGTAACCGCGATACGCTCGCCGGTCCCGACACGACGGCGCCGCTGTTGGATGTGGATGCCGGCCGCTGGCTGGACGAGCAGGTCCTCGCCTGCTTCGATCAGACCTGGGGCGGCTTTGGCTCGGAGTCCAAACGGGTGCATCCAGACGCCCTGGCGACCGCGCTGGTTCGCGGCCGCGATACGGCGAACCCCGACTTGACTCATGTCGCGACCCACACGCTCGACGCGATCGCCACACGCGGGCTCTGGGACCCCGTTGAGGGCGGGTTCTTTCGATACTGCGAGCAACGCGACTGGTCCGAACCGCATGTCGAGAAGGTGCTGACGGCGAACGCCCAGTTGCTCGAGCTCTTTCTGTCGGCGTCGCGGCTCCTCGAGCGGTCGGATTACGCCAGCCGGGCGGCCGACATTGTCCGCTTCGTGTCAGGGACGTTCGCGGACCCCGACGGCGGATTCTATGCCAGCCAGCGCGCAGACCCGGCCTACGTTGCCCTGTCGTCACGCGAGGCGCGAAGGGGCCACGCGCGCCCGCCGATCGACCGCACTATCTTCACCGCTGCAACCGCCGCGATGGCCTCCGCCTACGTCCTCGGGGCGTCGGTGCTCGAGGACAGCTCCCTGCTCGAGTGTGCCGCGACGTCCATCGACCGGGTTGTCCTCGAGACCTACGAGCCTGGTGCGGGCGTTGGGCACAATGCGACCGGAATGCCGGTGGCGCGCGGGATGCTGACCGACCAGGTGACGGTCAGCCTAGCGCTGCTGGACCTCTACGACGCGACGAGGCAGGAGGTCTATCTCGACTTGCCGCGGGAGCTGATGGCCTACTGCGAACAGGTGATGTGGGACGAGGCGGGTGGGTTCACCGACCGAGCCCGGACCGGCCTTGCGGGGTTCGACGCCCCGGTCGGGCTGCTGCGCGAGCCGCATCGACCGCTGGGTCTCAACTGTGCGGCCGCCATCGTGCTGGCGCGTCTCGGTGTCCGCGCCGGCGAGCCGCACTACCGGGACCTGGCCGTCCGAACGCTGGCCAGCCAGACGCCGGTCTACCGCCAGCACGGTCTCGACGGTGCCGCCTATGTGGTGGCGCTCGACCAGATCCAGACCGCCGTCGGAACGTAGTCTGCTAGTCGTCGATCGAAGCCGGAGAAGCCTTCCCGACCCCTTCTGACTTCTGACTCCTGACTTCTGACTTCTTCGTGCGTGACCCGTGCTACACTTCGCGCCACAGAGGCCGCCACGCTCCGTGCCAACCCATCTCCACCGCAGCAAAGATTGAAGCCAGCGTTCCATGAGCAGCTCTTTTCCGATCGATTTCTCTGAGTTCACACCCCTGCCGCTCGACCCGGCCCAGCCGCTGAGCGACGCGGACCGCGAGACGCTCGAGGCCAACATCCGGTTCTGCCGCGACATCATCGTCTTCTTCACGTCCTTGGCCGAGGCCAAGGGTGTCGGGGGTCACTCCGGGGGCGCCTACGACACGGTGCCCGAGGTGATGATTGCCTACAGCTTCATGCTCCACGCCCGGGCGGGCGGTGGCCCCAAGATCGTGCCGGTCATGTTCGACGAGGCCGGGCACAGGGTGGCCACGCAGTATCTGCTGGCGGTGCTCGAGGGTGACCTCGCGCCCGAGCGGCTGCTCCACCACCGCGAGTTCGACGAGAACCTGCCGGGGCATCCCGAGCGTGGCTTCACGCCGGGGGTGCATTTTTCGTCGGGTCGTCTCGGGCATCTGTGGCCGTTCGTCAACGGCGTCGCGATGGCGAATCCAGACGCGGTGGTGTTGCTGCTCGGCTCTGATGGCTCACAGATGGAGGGGAACGACGCCGAAGCGGCGCGGCTGGCGGTGGCTCGAGGCCTGGACGTGAAGCTGCTCATCGACGACAACGACATCACCATCAGCGGCAGCCCGTCAGCATATCTGCCGGGCTTCGATGTCGCGCGCACCCTCGCGGGGCATGGGCTGGCGGTCGATGTCGGTGACGGCGAGGACCTCGACGCGCTCTACGCGCGTCTCGCCGCCGCGGTGCACACGCCCGGACCGGTCGCCCTCGTCAACAAACGAAAGATCTGCGTCGGCATCGACGGGCTCGAGGGCGCCGCGAAGGGCCATGGGCCGATTCCCCCCGATGTGGGCGTAGCCTATCTCGAGCGCCACGGCCGCACCGAGGCGGTGATGATGCTGGCCGAGGCGGTCAAGCTCACGGGTGGCCGCTCGTCCAGGGGGACATCGGGCAAGGGCAAGAACCGCGAGGAATTCGGCCTCGTGCTCAGCGCCATCCTGTCGGAGATGAGCGAGGCGCAGCGACTGGCGTCGGTGCGCGTGTTCGACAGCGATCTGGAGGGCTCGTGTGGGCTCCACCACGTCCGCAAGGCCCACCCCGAGGTGTTCGTCAGCGGCGGTGTCATGGAGCGCGGCAACTTCTC
>JASLOY010000563.1 GCA_030745255.1 Vicinamibacterales bacterium | reverse complement strand
CGTCATTCACGTAAACGGTGCGTCCACCAACTATCGTGGCGGCCACACCGCCGCGCAAACTCCATCCGTCGAACGGGGTGTTCCGCGCAAGAGACCGGAACGCCGCCGCCTCGACCGTCACTGCAAGCTCGGGCGCCAGAACCGTGATGTCGGCCAGAGCACCGGCGGTCAGATCGCCTCCCGGCACCCCGAGGATCCGCGCCGGGTTCACCGCCAGCAGCTCGACCAGTCGACTCAACGAGACCTGCCCGGCGTGCACCAGCCGGTCGAAACAGATCGACACGGCCGTTTCGAGACCGACGATACCGAACGGCGCGCGGTCGAACTCCACGAGCTTCTCGTCGTAGTGATGCGGCGCGTGGTCGGTCGCGATGCAGTCGATGGTGCCGTCTCGCAACCCGTCCAGCAACGCCTCGACATCGGCCGACTCTCGCAGCGGTGGGTTCATCTTGTAATTCGTGTCGTAACCGGCGAGCCGCTCGTCTGTCAGCGTGAAGTGGTGCGGTGTCACCTCGCAGCTCACCCGGACGCCCCGTTCCTTCCCGGACCGGACCGCGCGCAACGCACCCCGCACGCTCATGTGCGCGATGTGCACCGGCGACCCGGTGAGACCGCTCAACGTCACATCGCGCGCCACGGCGATCTCCTCGGCCGCCGCCGGCAATCCGCGCAACCCCAGAACGGCAGCCTGATGACCTTCATGGGCGACACCGTCCCCCATGAGCGAGGCGTCCTCGCAGTGGTCGATGACCGGCATGTCGAACATCCCTGCGTACTCGAGCGCACGTCGCATGACCGACGCGCTGGCCACTGGACGCCCGTCATCGGACACCGCGACGCAGCCGGCTGCCCGCAGCTCGCCGATCTCGGCGAGCTGCTCACCCGCCTGACCCTTGGTCACCGCACCGACCGGATAGACTCGCGCAAGCCCGGCCTCGGCCGCCTTGCCGAGAATCAGCCTGGTGATCCCGGCGTCGTCGTTGACCGGGTCGGTGTTCGGCATGCAGGCGACAGCCGTGAACCCGCCGGCTACCGCAGCGGCCACGCCCGTCGCCACCGTCTCCTTGTGCTCCTGCCCCGGCTCACGCAGATGGACGTGCATGTCGATGAACCCGGGGCACACAACGCAGCCGGGTGGCACGTCGATGACGACGATGTCCGGCTCGATCGCAAGGTCCGGTCCGACCTGGGTCACGCAACCATGGTCAATCAGCACGTCCGCCGAGCCATCGACACCGTTGACCGGGTCGACGACGCGCCCGCCCTTGAGCATCGTCCTGGCTCTCTTCGTCACCTGCGCTCCCACTCCAGCGCCAACGGTCAATCCTCACGCGCGCCGGCCAGCAAATACAGCACCGCCATGCGCACGGCGACACCGTTTGCCACCTGCTCGAGAATGACCGAATAGGGTCCGTCGGCGACCTCCGACGCAATTTCGACTCCTCGGTTCATCGGACCGGGATGCATGATGATGACGTCCGGCTTCGCGCCACGCAGGCGCTTGGCCGTCATCCCGAAAATCTGAAAATATTCGCGCAGCGACGGGAAGAAGTAGCCACGCATCCGCTCCAGCTGGATCCGGAGCAGCATGATCACGTCGGCGCCCTCGACCGCCTCGTCGACCGAGGTGGTCGCGCGCACACCCAATCGAACCATGTCGGGCAGCATCAAGGTCGCCGGCCCGCAGGCGCAGACCTCCGCCCCAAGCGCGCGCAGCAGCAGCACGTTCGACCGCAGCACGCGGCTGTGGAGCAAGTCACCGATGATTGAGACCTTCAGCCCGTCGACCCGGCCCTTGCGTTCGCGAATGGTCAGCGCGTCGAGCAGCGCCTGGGTCGGATGCTCGTGCATGCCATCGCCCGCGTTGATGACCCGGGCGCGACAGAGACGTGCCGCCAGATGACCGGCTCCCGCCGAGGCATGGCGCACCACCACCATGTCGGGAGCCATCGCCTCGAGATTGAGCACCGTATCGGCCAGGCTCTCACCCTTCGCCAGACTCGAACCGGCGGCCGACACGTTCAGGGTGTCGGCACTCAACCGCTTCTCGGCGATCTCGAAGGAGGTGCGAGTCCGGGTGCTGGCCTCGAAGAACAGATTCACCACGGTCTTGCCCCGCAGCGTCGGCACCTTCTTGATCGTTCTGGTGCCGACCTCCTTCATCGCTTCGGCCGTATCGAGGATGAGCAGTATCTCGTCCGGTGACAGGTCGTCGATGCTCAGCAGGTCTTTCGCGCGCAACCCGGCCGGAGTCTCGAGCACCGGGGAGGCACCCGGCAATCCCCCACCCGCGGACGCGGGAACATCGGCGTCGTGACGCGCGCCGTCAGCGATCGGAGGCATCTTCTATCACCACTTCATCCGTCCCCTCGACCTCGTCCAGCCGTACCTGGACACTCTGTCGAAGCGAGGTCGGTAGGTTCTTGCCGACGTAATCAGCCTTGATCGGCAGCTCGCGGTGTCCCCGGTCCACGAGGACGACCAGCTCAATCGTTCGGGGTCGACCGAAGTCGATGAGCGCATCGAGCGCCGCGCGAATTGTGCGACCGGTATACAACACGTCGTCGACCAGCAAGATCCGTCGGTCGTCAATTGAAAAATCGATCTCGGTCTTGCGGAGCAGCGGTTGCGGCCCCACCGCCTGACGCATGAGATCGTCCCGATACAACGTGATATCGAGCACGCCCGTGGGCACGGACACGCCCGTGATGTCGAGCAGCACGTCGGAGAGAC
>JASLOY010000562.1 GCA_030745255.1 Vicinamibacterales bacterium | reverse complement strand
GCCGGAAACAATGGACTGGGGCCAATCCGCTTTTCGGGACGGCGAGACCGGCGTTTCGACTGCTCAGGGTGCGCCGGGTCAGACCCTGGTGGACCACTTGAGGCTGTGAGACATATGAGGCGGGCGGGGCGAGTAGAGTAACATGCTCGGTTGCAGGCCCCTTGGTGTGAAAGAGTTAGTGGTTGCGTCGTCGTTTCGCCATCGCCCTCCCCAACCCTAGTCCCAACACCAGTGCCAGCACCAGCCACGTAACGGGTACTGATGGCACTGCTTCCACTATGCCAGCCGCGGCAGCGACAAGGATGACAATCAAGACAGCGACAAAGCTGACGTCGGAGGCAGACGTTGGCGGCAGTGGTTGGGCTGCGGTGCCGGAACCTACTGTGCCTATGTCGTCCGGCTGAACGTCGCGACCACTGAATCTAGACAGGGCGGCCGCGACAATCCGGTCGACCGCCCTGTAGACGGCCGACTGGACCAGATGAAGGAAGGCCACCGCTCCTGCCAGGCGAGCCATCCAATCTACGAGCTCGACGACGCCAACCCACGCCAGACTTCCACGAGATAGGGTGATCGAGGCGTTGATGCTCACGTGCTCGCCTGACGGATCATCCGGATCAAGCTTGGCCAGGAAGCCAGACTGTGCGAGTTCCGCCCGCACGGCGATGCCGAGCTCGCGGTCTAGGCGGTCGCTTGTCAGCTCATCAATGTCAATGGCGTCAATGTCCTCTGCGACCAGTTCGAGCCGGGTGAGCTGCTCAGTGCTCATGCGCCCGCTGAACGGCTGGAGGAGCTGTCTCCCACTCGAGTCAATCCTCGTCACTGTCGAGTCCATATCAGCCATCTAGCATCCTGCGCCTTCCGTTCATTCATCCCGACCTCCCCCGCTTCGCGTAGCGGCTCGGTGTGGAGCCCAAGAGTGACTGTACTCTGTTCTGCGACGACCCGCTTGACATGGTGAGCGGGCGTGAGCCCACGCACTCCGTTCCTCGGTCGCACCCCCTACAATACGGGGGAATGTCATCGACCGAGGGAGGACAGCCGCCAGTTTCGCAGAACGCCGGTCGGTTCGCCACGACCCACTGGAGCATGGTCGTGGAAGCCGGTCGACAGTCGTCGCCCAAAGCGGCGGACGCGCTGGCGACCCTGTGCGAAGTCTACTGGTTTCCGCTCTACGCGTATGTGCGACGCCATGGACATTCGATCGACGACGCCCAGGACCTGACGCAGGCGTTCTTCGTGCACCTGCTGGACAACCAGACGCTGCGTGTGGCCGACCGCGAGCGCGGCCGCTTCCGGTCGTTCCTGCTGGCGTCGATGAAGCACTTCCTGGCCAAGCAGTGGCGGCGGGACACGGCGCAGAAGCGGGGCGGGGGCCGCGCCCCGCTCTCGCTGGACTTCGAGGACGGCGAGACCCGCTACCGGCTCGAGCCGTCGCACGAGGCGACACCCGAGAAGCTCTTCGAGCGACAGTGGGCATTGACGCTGCTTGCGCGGGCGCTCGCAAGTCTCCGCGCCGAGTTCGAAGCGTCGGGGAAGGCGGCGCGATTCGCCCGCCTGAAGATGTTCGTCGGCGGAGAGAAGTCGACCGTGCCCTATCGTGAGCTCGCCGACCAGCTCGAGATGAGCGAAGGCGCTGTGAAGGTGGCGATTCACCGCATGCGCCGGCGCTATCGGGCCCTCCTGCGCGAGGAGATCCAGCACACCGTCGGCGCGCCCGACAACGGCGAAGAGGTCGCTGACGAGCTTCGCCGTCTGTTCGACGCACTCACACTATGAGCGCCGAACGGTCTGCGTCGACGCGCCGCCCGTCGTGTAACCTCCCCACTTGCCCCGGTTAGTACAGGTTATCGTCAACCTTCGTTGGAGGTGACCGAGGATGACCACTCTACGCCACTGCCCCCAATGCAACGCCGAGCTTCCCTCCGACGCGCCGGACGGCGTCTGCCCGACGTGCCTGGTGCAACAGGGTTTCGACAGCCGAGCCGGCGCGGCTGGCGACGAGCCCGGGGCCACAGGTTCCGCGAGCCGACCGGGCTTCGCTGCCCCGCCCCCCGAGGAGCTGTCTGCACGGTTCCCACAGTTCGACATCGTCGAGCTGGTCGGCCAAGGGGGGATGGGGGCCGTTTACAAGGCGCGGCAACCGACGCTCGACCGCTTCGTCGCGCTGAAGATCCTCCCACCGGAGGTTGGCGACGACCCCGCCTTTGCCGAGCGTTTCAAGCGCGAAGCCAGGGCGCTCGCCATGCTGAGTCACGCGAGCATCGTCACCGTGCACGACTTCGGCGAGGCGGACGGGCTGTATTACTTCGTCATGGAGTATGTCGATGGCACCAACCTGCGGCAAACGATCGCCGACGGCCGGCTGACGCCGCCGGAAGCGCTGGCGATCGTGCCGCAGATCTGCGACGCGCTGCAGTTCGCGCACGACGAGGGCGTGGTGCACCGCGACATCAAGCCGGAGAACGTGCTGATCGACACCCGGGGCCGCGTGAAGATCACCGACTTCGGTCTGGCCAAGCTGCTGGGCGCGGAGACGGACGACACCGCGATCGGCAAGCCGTTCACGCTGACCGGAACGCGGCAGGTCATGGGCACGGCGCACTATATGGCGCCCGAGCAGATGCAGGGCTCGAGCAGCGTCGACCACCGGGCCGACATCTATTCCCTAGCAGCCCGTGGCAGAAGCACCGATTCGCAAATCGATGGGTAGGTGTTCGTAACACCGCGTCCGAGCGTCGAT
>JASLOY010000561.1:245-2750 GCA_030745255.1 Vicinamibacterales bacterium | reverse complement strand
CGCTGTCAGTTGCGACGACCTCGGCGCTTACCGGCCCCTGCACGACCTCGCAAATCCGCTTCAACGCGGCGCGGGGGTCGCCCCCGACCTTGGCCAGAAGCGACGGGTTGGTGGTGACGCCGTCGACGATACCGAGGGGCACGAGCGCCTCGATCTCCTCCAGGTTCGCGGTGTCGACAAACAGCTTCATCTCGTGGTCACTCCTTGGTTTCCGGACGGGGCATCCCGTCTTTGCTCTGACGGGGCTTCGCCCCGAACCCTACGCGGGCGCTCGTGGTGGCCCCAGAGCCCCACTCCGCGACCGCGGGGCGCGCATTGTCGCGCGCCTGGGGCGTTGCGTCCTCGGTCACAGACCGCCAGTCTGCTCTCTCGTCGCGCCTTGCCCTGGCCGGTCGCGGCATGAGTACGACGCCGGAAACCGATCTCGCCCTGCTTCAGCACCCTGTCAGTGGCGCACGTGGCTTCCGCTCGCAACAACGTCGTTGACCAGCTCGCCGACGCCCTCCACGGCAATCACGACCTGATCGCCAGGCACGATCGGGCCGACACCCGGTGGCGTACCGGTCGAAATGATGTCGCCGGGCAGCAACGTCATCACTGCGGTGACGAACTCGATCAGGTGCCGAATCGGAAAGATCAACTCGCGCGTGCTCGAGTGCTGGCGGCGCTCGCCATTGACTCGAGATTCGACCGCGATCGGCCGGTCGATGTCACCGGAGGCGACGCAGGGCCCGATCGGCGCGAACGTATCGAATCCCTTGGCGCGCGTGTACTGCACGTCGCGTCGCTGCAGATCGCGGTCGCTCACGTCGTTGACGCACGTCACGCCGAGCACGTACTCGTGCGCCCGGTCGGCCGATACGTTGCGCGCGACCCGGCCGATCACCACGCCCACCTCGGCCTCGAAGTCGACCCGCCCGGCATCGCGCGGGATGACGATCGACGCGCCGGTACCAATCACAGCGGTCGAGGGTTTCAAGAAGATCAGCGGCTCATCCGGCAACGCCTTGTTCATCTCGGCCGCATGATCCTTGTAGTTCAACCCGACCGCCACGATCTTGGATGGCCCAACCGGCGCCAGCACGCGCGGCTCCGGTTCGTGCACTCGCGCTCCCGTCTTTTGCTGCCCGAACGGATCCCCGTCGAGGAGATACCAGGCGCCGTCACGACGGAGGGCATGATGGGGACGACCGTCGTGTTCGATCCGATAAATGGGGTCCATGGGATGCCTGAGGATCTTGCGCTGACGCCAGCCATCGGTCATCGCGCCGCTTCCTCCGCGCGGTCGGAGGACGGGCTGACATTGGGTGGCATGGCCATGTCGACCGCGCGCACGGCATACACATAGCGCACACCCGGCTCCGCAGTTGTGTCCCGGTAGGTGGTCTCCGGCACCGGCTCCGGGGTGAGCGGCTGCAGTGTCTCACCTGCCGGTAAACCGCGCAAGATCAGATAGCCGGCCAGGTCTTCCTCCTCGTTTGCCTCCCAGATCAGACTGACCGCCCCGTCGCCGCCGACCGCCTCCAGCCCGTCAGGTGCCGCCGGTGGAAAGGTATCGACGAGCGCAACACATTCCCGTGCCGACAACGGGCTCCGGATGTCGAGCCCCCCGACGACGTCGAGGGTGGTGGCCGCGTAGCAACGCTCAACTCCAAATTCCATCACACGCATGTCGACATACTCGGGATCGGTGAGTAGCGCCGCGTTGAGCGGCACCGGCATGACCAGAGCCCCGCCGTTCGACTCGACGATCTCGAACAGATCGTAGCTTGACGCGGGCGGCCACTCGCGAATCGGACGAGATGGCAACACAGGCCCCGCCGGGGTCGTGACCGGGGGGCTCGACGCAGTCTGCACGTCGGACGTGGGAGTCGTGGTGGTGGTGGCGGTGGTACCCAACGTCGACTGGTCTACGGCGGTCGTCGGGGCGGCGGTGTTGGTCGGCTCCGCCGCCGACGGTGTCGAAGTAGGCGGAGCTACGGCCGCGGGCGCGTGTACCGAGCTGCGTACCCCCGGTGGCGGCTCCCACGTGATGTTGACGGACACTTCCGAGTAGGTGAGGGTAAACACAGAGGGCGCTGCAGGCGCGTCGACCAGCGGCACGGATATGCGTGTGCCAGCTTCCCCCTCGTTCCCCTTGCTGGACACGCTCACGACCACGTATTCACGCTGCAGCGGTCCGGGAAGCAGTGGTGTCATGAGCGGGACGATCAGCGGTCGCTCCAACTCCTCGTCATCTTCATCCTCACGCTCGTCCTCCCAGGGGTCCACTGGTACCAGCGTCTGGGCCGTCAGCATCTCAGAAATCGCAACTGGGAAGCCTTGCGCAGGCGGCGCGGCACCCTGGGCCGCCGCCGCCGGGTCCTCCTCGGTCTGCCCGATCGGCGGAGGGGAAGCACTCACCTCAATGGAGGCGACCAGCGTCGCCGCTTCCTCGAACTCCTCGAGGTCGAGCGTGCGGTCGGGTGGAATGCGCGGCTGGGTGGTCATGGCATACACATCCAC
>JASLOY010000561.1:0-235 GCA_030745255.1 Vicinamibacterales bacterium | reverse complement strand
CGGTTCCCTGTCGGGAGCGTGAAGCCGACAAACACCTCGTCGCCAAACCGACGCACCGCCAAGTCGGTCACCGCTGCCGGCACCCGCACCAACGGCGCCAGCGGCGGGCCTTTCATGCCGCAGCCCCAGTGCTGCGCCGCCGCAACCAATCCGACAAACAGCGCGACTCGGCGCCGGAACAGGGTCACAGGATGTAACGGGAGAGGTCATCGTCGCTGACGATGTCGGCCAGCAT
>JASLOY010000560.1 GCA_030745255.1 Vicinamibacterales bacterium | reverse complement strand
GCTCACCACGTTCAGCACCCCCGTCGGCAATACTTCCCGCAGAATCTCACCGAGCCGCAGCGTCGCCAGGGGCGTGAACGGTGACGGCTTCAGCACCATCGTGTTCCCTGCCAGAAGCGCCGGCGCGATCTTCCAGACGGCCAGCGACACCGGATAGTTCCAGGGCGTGATGGCCGCCACGACGCCGTGCGGCCGCCGGCGCACCTCGACACGCACGCGGTCATTGTCGAGCACCACCTCCACCGGAATCTCGAGCTTGGCGGTGTATTTGAACCACCGCGCCGCACCGGCGATCTCCCCAAGCGCGCGGTCGAGCGGCTTCCCCTGTTCCAGAGTCAGCACCCGCGCCAGCTCCTCGGCGTGCGAGTTGATGGCGTCCGAACAGCTACCGAGCAGCGCTCGGCGGACCGTCTCGTCCCGACGCCAGACCGTGCAGGCCCCAGCCGCCGCCTGCATCGCAGCGTCAAGTTGCGCGCGGGTGCAGTCGGGGGCCTCGTCGAAGACCTCGCCAGTGGCGGGATTGATCACGCCGAACGTGGCATCCGGCGGCACCGATGCGCCGCCAATGGTCATGGTGTGGGAAACGGTCTGTGTCGGCGTCATGAGGGTTCCTCAAATATCGGTACCGGAGAGAGCCTCTCAGTATAAGCTGACCTCACGGCCCTGGGCTTCCCGCGTCTGGCCCCGAGTTTCCAGCCATGAACATCTACGCGCTGATCGTGCTGGTCGCATTGCTCGGAGAGTTCGCGCTCTCGGTGGTGTCGAGCCTGCTGAACGTCCAGGCGATGAGCCCGAACGTGCCCGGCGAGTTCCGCTCGGTCTACGACGACGAGACCTACGCGCGCTCGCAGCAGTACACCCGGGCGCGCACGCGATTCGGGCTGGTGCAGGAGGCAGTCAGCCTGGTCACGCTGCTCCTGTTCTGGCAGCTCGGCGGGTTCGGCTGGCTCGACGGGCTGTGCCGGGAAACCGGGCTCGGACCGGTGCCCACCGGTCTGCTGTTCGTCGCTTCGCTCGTGGTCGCCTCGACGGTGCTCGGCCTGCCCTTCCGGATCTATTCCACTTTCGTCATCGAAGAGCGGTTCGGGTTCAACCGAACCACCATGAGCACGTTCGTGCTCGATCGCGTGAAGGGGCTCGTCCTGGGCGCGGTGCTCGGTGGCGCACTGCTCGCGCTCGTGCTCTTCTTCTTCGAGTGGGCGGGACCGCTGGCATGGCTCTGGTGCTGGGGCGCCGCCACTGCTTTCACGCTGACGGCGCAATTCGTCGCACCTACCTGGATCATGCCGCTCTTCAACACCTTCAGCCCGCTCGAAAGCGGAGAGCTCAAAGACGCCCTCCTTGACTACGCACGATCGGCGGAGTTCCCGCTTGATGGCGTGTACGTCATCGACGGATCGCGGCGGTCGGCAAAGGCCAATGCGTTCTTCACCGGCTTCGGCAGCCGCAAGCGGATCGCGTTGTTCGACACGTTGATCGAGAAGCAGTCGACTCCCGAGCTCGTCGCCGTCGTCGCGCACGAGGTGGGGCACTACAAGCGCCGGCATATCCTGAAGAACCTGGTGATCGGTCTGTCCCACACGGGCGCGCTGTTCTGGCTGCTGTCTCTGTTTCTCGATCGGCAGGGGCTGTTCGATGCCTTTGGCGTGTCGGAACCATCGGTCCATGCCGGGCTGGTGTTCTTCGGGCTGCTGTTCACGCCGATCGAGCTGGCGCTGTCGATTGTGGTGAACCGGTTCTCACGCAGATACGAGTTCGAGGCGGATGCGTTCGCCGCCGACACCACCGGAGCCGGGGAACCGCTCATCACGGCGCTCAAGACACTGTCGGCCGACAACTTGTCGAATCTCACCCCCCACCCGTTGCAGGTCTTCCTGCACCACTCACACCCGCCTGTGCTGCAGCGCATTGCGGCGCTACGAGCGTTAGGTCGATGACAGGCCTTGGCAGCAGGCCAATCTCGGTACTGTCGCCGCAGGCAGACATCGACGTCGACACGGGCGGCTCTGCCGGATGGGCCAACTTCCAGGCACGGGCGGCAAGATCCGCGACTCGGTGTTTACCTACAACCTGGACGGTGACGCGCCGGACAAGAAGCGTGGGCACGTAGTCAACATGGTGGCGATGCCCAGCGACCTTCCCCTGGAAGGCACATACGTCGGCCGACTCGGAGCGCAGCAATTCGCGTCCCGGGCCAATCCCAACCTGCTGGCTCCGCTGCCAAGGGGTCGCACCGACGGCGATGGGATCCTGCAGTGGCCCGCACCGCACTTCCGGGCGGGCGAGTGCATCCGAATCAATCTCTACTACGACACGTTCCGCGCCTTTGCCAAATAGAGACTGATGCGGCTCTAACCGACTGAAGTTGGATCAGGGCGCCGCGCCATACCCAGCGTCCTGCACAGCCGGCCGGGCGCCACGTAGGCAACGACCTACTTCAGAGATGCTTGTTCTGCCTCCTCACCGCGAGCGATCTCGAGGGTGTTCTTCATGCCGACATTTCCTTCATGGCATGCGTACTCGAACATCGGCCCGGCCGTCCGGGGCATCGACAGCGTCGCGGTCCAGGGTTGCGTCCAGGTATCCGGGTCTTCGAAGGTCACCGCGTAGCGTAGCGTGTCGGCGTCGACGCGCGTAAACCGCTCGGTGAGACGGACCGTCCCGTGCGACAGCCCCCGGAACAGTTGCGCAGCGCTGATGTTCGTGGTCTCTACGACCAGCGCGTCGCCATCCCACCGCCCTCTGGAGTCCCCCA
>JASLOY010000055.1 GCA_030745255.1 Vicinamibacterales bacterium | reverse complement strand
GATCATGTCCACCGCCTCGGACACCTGATGGGCATAGAAGGCCACGCGGATCATCCCCAGCACGCTGTCGGCGGCAGGCTCGATGGCGGTCTTCCAATCGCTTTTGCCGGCATCGGCCATCGCCGACAGCGTCAAGCCGGTGCCGTCGGCATCATGGTCGCCGACGACGCGCCGCATGTCCGCCTCGTCGCAGTGACGCCACGCGCCGAATCGGTCCTTTGGAAACAACCGCTCCGAGTTCTTGTACCCGATCTCCATCGTGTCGACGCCCGCCGCAAGGCACGTGTCGTACACGGCGCGGACAAACTCGTCGCTGAATTGATGGTCGTTGATCAGGCCACCGTCGCGGACCGTGCAATCGAGAACTTTCAACTCGGGGCGGTAGGTGATCCACGGGGCCTTGCCGTGCGAAGTGTCGTTCTTGCTCATAAAGGTCCTCTGCTGCGTACTCGGAACCTCTCATCCTGACAGCCTGTAGTCCCGTTGACAAGCCGGTGCATCGGCCAGGACATGCCAAACGTCCTGTCTGCACCGGATCGACCGGCGGACCCAGCCGGTCGAGTGCAACGGCTGATTCGCTCGGAGCGGACGTCGCGGCGGCACGAACCGGGCAGTCAGAACATGGCGATCGGGTTCGCCGGGCTTCCCGTGCCACGGGCGACGTTCAGCGGAAGCCCCATGAACATGAACTCGTGCCGACCTTCCTCGGCACACGCCACGGCGAGCGGCTCGAGCAGCGCGTTGTCGAGGAGCGCCACCCCGTAGTTGAACAGCACACCGTGAACCGGAAACGCCAGCCCGTAGGGGTCTGGCCGCGCGTCCATCATGTCCCAGCCAAGAAGCGACACATCGTGGTCGCGGATGAACTTGGCGCAGGTCACGCTTAGCCCGGGTCGGTCGCCGCCGCCGTAGCTCCCGCCCGCCCGCACGTACGCGTCCTTGCCGCTGTAAACGAGCAGCGCGTCCCCCGGCTCTACCGCGACATCCTGCTCGCGGGCGATCTCCTCAATTTCCCAGCCGTGCACCGGACGGTCAGGCGTGACATACGGCTCGTTTCGGTGACGCGGCACGTCGATCAGCACACCGCGGGTGACGATGCCTTCGCTCCACGCGCCGATTGTGCCAAAGGTGGCGCCTCGGGTGGTGATTTCGACGTCGGGATCGCGCCCCCCCCACATCCCATCGTCGCTCCACATGTGGCACAGGGCGTCGATGTGCGTGATGGTCTGGCCGTGATAGATGAACCCGTAGTAATCGACGACCGAGCCCGTCCCGCCCGGGCGTGGATTCTTGCGCATGAAGTGCTGCTCGGGCTCGAACACCCGACTCGTCGAGACCTTGCGGCCGTTCTGGACAAGCGCCGCCGCCGCCGCGCTCTTGGCCGGTGTGATCAGGTTGATGGCGCCCTTCTGGTCATCGTCGCCCCAGCGCCCCCAGTTGCGACGGTCGGTGTACCACGACTCGACCTCCGCGGCGGTCGGCATGCGGGAATCTGCCTGCGCGGCAGGAGCGGCCGTGCCGGCCGAAACGGTGTCCCTGGTGCGTTGCTCCAGCAGCTCGGTGGGCGAAAACGTGTCGAGCGACCGGGCATCAGGTGGACTAGTCTCGGCCCCGGCGATGGTGCGCGCCCGCAGTGACGCCGCGCCTCCGGCTGCCGCCGCGCCGAACGTCGTCAGAAACCGTCGTCGTGAAGAGGCCATGGTTCTCTCGTCCTTTCTGTGCCAACCGTCTGACCCTGCTGCTCGCGCCGAGGGTCGATCATAGTGGATCGGCAAGGCAAGACAGCACGCGAACCGGAATGCCCCTAGCAAGGGAACTGCATGCTATTCTGGCGGACAGATCGTGCGGAGTACGCCCAGAGCCAGAGATGGAGGTACGCGATGACCAACTACCACGTCGGTGGAACGCGGACACGATCCCTTCTGCTCGCCCTCATCGTTGTCACTGGGGTCATTGGGCTCCCGCTCGCGACCACCGGCCAGACTGACAGTTACACGCCTCCCCGAACCGCCGACGGTCGTCCGGACCTGCAGGGCATCTGGGGCAGCAACAGCATCACGCCGCTCGAGCGTCCAGACTCGCTCGGCAACAAGGCCACGCTAACGGCCGAGGAGCTGGCGCGGGTCGAGGCCACGGCAAACACGCTGTTTGCGCAAGACGCCGGCGACGCCGCGTTCGGCGATCAGGTCTTCAATGTCGCACTCACCAATCCGGACAGCTTTACCTCGAGCGACGGGGGCACCGGGAACTACAACCAGTTCTGGCTCGTCGAACGAGACTTCAGCAACCGCACGTCACTCATCATCGACCCACCGAACGGCAAGCTACCTCCGACGACACTGGCGGCCAAAGCGGGCGCCAGAGCGGCCGAGGCCGGCCGCGGCCGGCCAGCGGCCTGGACTGCCGATCGCGGATTGAGCGAGCGCTGTGTCACATTCGAGCTACCGAACCTGTTGGCCGGCTACAACAGCTACTACCAGATCCTGCAGACGGTCGACCACGTCGTTATCGAGCAGGAGCTGATTCACACGACGAGGATCATCCCGCTCGACGGTCGCCCGCATGTGCCCGATGACATCCGCCAGTGGCACGGCGATTCCCGCGGCCACTGGGAGGGCGACACCCTGGTGGTCGAGACGAAGCGCTTCTCGCAACACAGCAACTTTCGCGGCGCACGCGAGCACCTCCAGCTGGTCGAACGGTTCACGCGTGTCGGCCCGAAGGAGCTCAACTACGAGTTCACCGTGACCGACCCGACCACGTGGACGCGGCCGTGGACCGCGCTGGTGCCCTGGAAGCGCACAGACGAACCGATGTTCGAGTACGCCTGTCACGAGGGCAACATCGGTATGGAGGGCATCCTGGCCGGTGCTCGGGCCGAGGAGGCCGGAAGTGGGGGTTCGAGATGATCGTACGACACGTGTGGCCCATCGCGGCCATCATGCTGATGATGGCTGTGCCGCCAATGGCGCCAGCTCCCTCCGCCGAGGCGCAGGCGTCCCAGGCGCCGGGTGACTGGACGCCGCCCCGCACCGCGTGGGGAGAGCCAGACCTGCAGGGCATCTGGACCAACGCCACGCTCACGCCGGTCGAGCGACCCAATTCACAGGCCGACAAGACCGTGCTGACCGCCGAAGAGGCCGCGGCTTTCGAGACCCGGTCGGCCGCGCAGCGGGAGGCCTCAGACCGGTTCGTTCTCGGCAATGTCGGCGCCTACAACCAGTTCTGGATGGACGGCGGGAAGATCGTGACCGGCGACCGGCGCACGTCGCTGATCGTGGATCCGGCCGACGGGAAGATCCCATGGACGCCAGCCGGCCGGGAGCGTCTCGCCAGCGATTCGGCCCGGTACGGCGTGGGGCCGTTCGATTCGTGGGAGGACGCCGACACCGGCGAACGGTGTCTGACCGACGGGCTGCCGTTCGTACCGCTGCAGGGATACAACATGAACTACCACATCCTGCAGTCGCCGGGCTGGGTGGCGATCATCAACGAGATGTTCCACGAATATCGGATGATTCCGGTTGACGGACGGGATCACGTGCCGTCGGAAGTCGATCAGCTGCTGGGCGATGCGCGCGGCCGGTGGGAGGGTGACACGCTCGTCGTGGAGACGACGAACTTCTCCGACAAGCGGCACTTTCTCTGGCGTGCGACCTGGCGCGCGGCGCGACCGAGCCTGCACCTGGTCGAGCGGTTCACGCGGGTCAACGACGAGACAATCGACTACGAGTTCACCATGACCGATCCCGACATGTTCACCCGGCCGTGGACCGCCCTGGTACCGATGACGACCAACCAGGCGTCGCGCGGTGTCACGTCCGGACCACTGTTCGAATACGCCTGCCACGAAGGGAACTACGGCCTCCTGAACATCATGCGGGGAGCGCGCGCGCAGGAGAGTGAAAAGGTGCCGGCGCCGTGATGAGCGTGATGAGATAGATGCCGCGACGCGGGCCTGTCACCACCTACCGCTACTGCGGATTGCCGGCGTTCGCGTCCAGTTCTTCCATACGGGCGCCCGACAGCGCGTTCAGCATGCCGTAGTTGCCCTCGTGGCCAGTTACCCGAATGTCGGCTCAGCGCCGTTCCGGGGCCGCCTCCGGTTCTTCGGCGCCGAGCTCCCGCAGGATGTCGACGGTATTCCCGCTCGGATAGCGTCCCTCCTCGACCAGGAAGCGCCTCGACCGGCTCGCCCCGATGGCTAGCTGCAGCGGCGTCCGCCCCGACTTGGTCTTCACGTTGAGGTCGGCGCCGCTCTCGGCGAGATATCGCACGATGGTCGTGAAGTTGCGTTGCGCCGCGGCGTGCAGGGCTGCAGTCCCGGCATAGTCGACAGCATTGATGTCGGTTCCGAACTCGACCGCCAGCTTGACGGCCTCCAATGCCAGCCGCTCTTCCCCATCGACATCGCGCAGCGAAGTGTTGAAGAACCGGCCGCGGGTGCTGTCTCCGCGCACCGCCGCCAGCAGTGGCGACTGGAACCCGCCGGCGACGTGCGGTGGTCCCACACCGCCCGCCCGCTCGAAGACACGTCTCCAGAGCTCAAGCGTGGTCAGCGTCGGATCCGCCCCCGCGTCGACCAGCGCGCGCATGATCTCCGGCTCGCGAAAGTAGGCTGCCAGCCAGAACGGCGTCGCGCTCTCGAGCGATGGATTGAAGTACCAGTCCTGACTCGTGCGCCGTAGCGGGGTGCCCTTCTCGAGCCTCGCGTTAGGATCGATCCCACTCGCCAGCACGGCCCTGACGATCTCGAGATCGCCTCGCAATATCGCCGCATGCAACGCGTTGTATCCGGCACCGGCATCGTTCACATCGGCGCCCGCCTCGATGACGTAGCTCGCGAAGTCCGTCTGGCCGCTGTGGGTCGCGACCACCAGCACGCTCGCACCGGTCGGTGCCGCTTCGTTGATGTCCGCGCCGGCCGCCACGAGCAGCTTCGCCGCCTCGACGTCTCCCTGACGCGCCGCGAAGAGCAACGGCGTATACCCGCCGCGGTTCCACATGATGCCCTGGTCGTACTGCGACGCGTTCGTGCTGTCGGCGTGCATCAAACGGCGCCGGACCCTGGAACGCGCATTGACATCGGCGCCCTGCTCGATCAGCACCCGAATTGTGTCGTGATGTCCCTCGGCGACGGCCCACATGAGCGCGGTCTGCCCGCGCGACTGCTCGGCCACGTTGACGTTGGCGCCGCGCTCGGCCAGCGCCCGCACCGCCCCGGCACTGCCGGTGCGTGCTGCGCTCATGACGGGTGTTTCGCCGCCCGGCAGCGCGACGTTGGGTTCGGCGCCGGCGTCGAGCAGACGCTCGACCATCGCGCTACTCCCGTTGCTGGCCGCGAGCCAGAGCGGCGTCGCACCGAGCTCATTCGCAGCAGTGACGTTGGCGCCGGCAGCGAGGAGCAGCCCGGCCGTCTCGACGTCGTCGCGATAGGCCGCCCAGTGCAGCGCCGTCGCGCCATCGGGCTGCGGCGCGTTGACGTCGGCGCCATCGTCCAGCAACGCCCGCACCGCCTCGGCATCCTGCGCCTTCACCGCGTCGACGAGCGGGTGATCCGCAGCGTTCGCCCCAACGGCTACCAGCGAACACACAAGGACCAGCCAACCGCGCCGCGTGATGCGTTTTCGCGTCATCTGTCAGTCTCTCCCTGGCACCGGCTCTACACAGCCGTGGTGCACGTCGCCACTGCGCGGGATCTCCCTACGGGCTGCTCGCCAGCACGGCGCCGAGCTCGCGAACCAGGGCCTCATGCTACCGCAGCCGCCCAGTGATTGACAACGAACTACATCTGCGCCCAAACTACAGTGTTTCTTGTACCTCTAGGTTCCCTCTTTTCCGAGGAGGCGCTTGGTGCGGAAGGGCACGGTCGTCTTGTATGTCGCCGGCGTCGCGCTCGCCTTGTCCGCGTCGGTCTTCGTGCAAGCCGCCGCGCCGCAGCAGCTGACCTCCCCGACCCAGGCAGCATCACCATCTCCGCAACGTGCGCTTATCGACCAGTACTGCGTAGGTTGCCATAGCGAGGCGATTGTCAACGGCGATACCGGCTCCGGTCTGATGTTCGACCAGCTGCGACAGGTCGCCGTCGCGCTCGACGCCGAAGATGTCGACAACGTCGCGAAGAACCCAGAAGTCTGGGAGCAGGTCGTCCGCAAGCTCCGTGTCGGGGCGATGCCGCCACAGCCGCGTCCACGGCCGAACAAAGAGACATACGATGGGTTTCGCCGGTGGCTCGAGACCGAGCTCGACCGCGCCGCAGAAGTAGCGCCAGATCCGGGTCGCACCGAAGCCTTCCACCGGTTGAACCAGGTGGAGTACCGCAATGTCATCCGCGCCCTGTTCGACCTCGACATCGACGTGGCCGAGCTGATTCCAGCCGACGCGCCCGACCAGAACGGCTTCGACAACATCGCGTCGGCACTGTCGCTCTCGCCCGCCCTGCTCGAACGGTATGTGTCGGCCGCCAAGAAGATCAGCCGGCTCGCCGTCGGTGACGCGCCCGCCGGCGGCGCCGTAATCCGAACCTACGACGTCCCGCAGAATCTGATCCAGGAAAACCAGCAGAGCGAGGACCTGCCGTTCGGCTCGCGCGGCGGCACGGCGATTCGCCATCACTTTCCGGTCGATGGCGAGTATCACATCCAGTTGCGGCTCCGAACGAACTACGTCGGATATGTCCGCGGCATGGACACCGCCCACGACGTCGAAATCCGCCTCGACGGCGCGCGGATCGAGAACTTCACGGTCGGGGGCGAGGCGCCCGGCACACCGGCGCCGATCAGCTTCGCCGGCAACGTCCGTGGCACCGACGACTGGGAAGACTACTCGATGCACGCAGACGACGGCCTGGAAGTGACGATTCCGGTCACCGCCGGACCGCATCTGATCGGCGTGTCGTTCCCGCACGAGATGTGGGAAGAAGACGGCGTGCTGCAACCGCGGCAGACCGGCTTCGCGCTGGCGGTTAACGAGATGCCCGACTCGAACCCGGCTCTGAGCAGCGTGCAGATCACCGGCCCGCTCCGCGTCGACGGACCCGGCGACACGCCGAGCCGCCGCCGCATCTTCTCCTGCATGCCCGCGACGGCTGCCGAGGAACTGGGGTGCGCCACCGAGATTCTCGGCACGCTCGCGCGACGCGCGTATCGCCGTCCGGTTGGCGAACGCGACGTCCAAACCCTGGTCGACTTCTACGAGGCCGGCCGCACCGAGGGCAGCTTCGACAAGGGTATCCAGTTCGCGCTCGAGCGCCTGCTCGCCGACCCCGACTTCCTGTATCGCATCGAGCGCGACCCGGTCGACAGCCCGCCGGCGACCGCCTATGCGGTCAGTGACGTGGAGCTCGCCTCACGCCTTTCCTTCTTCCTGTGGAGCAGCATTCCGGACGACGAGCTGCTGATGCACGCGGAGGCCGGCACCCTGAACGATTCGGACGTCCTCGAACGGCAGGTGCGGCGAATGATGGCCGATGACCGCGCGCAGGCAATGGTCCAGAACTTCGCTGGTCAGTGGCTCTACCTGCGCAACATGCGCAGTGTCTATCCCGACCCCAACGTCTTCCCGAACTTCGACGAGAATCTGCGCGAGGCGTTTCAAACCGAAACGGAGCTCTTCATCGGCGGTATGCTCCGCGAAGACCGCAGTATCCTCGAGTTGCTCGATGCCGATTACACCTTTGTGAACGAGCGGCTGGCCGAGCACTACGGCATCCCGAACGTCTACGGCAACCGGTTTCGGCGGGTGACACTCGATGACACCGAGCGTGGCGGCCTCCTGGGCCACGGCAGCGTGATGACGGTCACGTCCTACCCGAACCGGACCTCGCCGGTCCTGCGCGGCAAGTTCGTGCTCGAGAATCTCCTCGGGGCCCCGCCCCCGGAGCCGCCGCCAAATGTGCCGGCGCTCGAAGACAAGAACGAGGACGGCGAGCCGGTGTCGCTGCGCGATGCCATGGTGCAGCATCGCGAGAACCCGGCCTGTTCGGTCTGCCATGCACCGATGGACCCGATCGGCTTCTCGCTCCAGAACTACGACGCCATCGGAACCTGGCGTGGGGAAAACGAGGCCGGAACCACGGTCGATGCCGCGGGTGTCCTGCCTGACGGCGCCGCCTTCGAGGGTCGGGCCGGATTGCGCGACTTGCTGCTGGACCGGCCAGACGACTTCGTCGGCACCGTCACCGAGAAGCTGCTGATGTATGCGCTCGGCCGCGGCCTGGAGTATTACGACCGGCCGGCCATCCGGAAGATCGTCCGTGATGCCGCTGGCGACAATTATCGCTGGTCGTCTATCATCGTCGGAATCGTAAAGAGCACCCCGTTCCAGATGCGGAGGTCAGAGTCATGATAGTCACGAAGAAAGCACTGCCGCGCCGCACGGTCCTGAAGGGTCTGGGCGCGTCCCTCGCACTGCCTTTACTCGATGGCATGGTTCCCGCCTTCGCGGCCATCCGGACAAACGCGGCCGCCGCGGTGCGCCGGTTCGGCGTCGTCTACGTTCCCAACGGCATGGCGATGCGGAACTTCACGCCGCCCACCGAAGGTCCAAACTACGAGATCTCGCGCATCCTGAACCCGCTCAAGGCGTTCCAGGATCAGCTGCACGTCCTGACCGGGCTGAACGCCGTGCCAAGCAACGCCGGTGTGCACGCCAGCGCCGCGACCCGATTCTTGACGGGCGTCACGCCGGCGAGAACGGAATCGGACCTGCGCGCCGACGTGTCGGTCGACCAGCTCATCGCGCGCGAGCTGGGTCAGCACACGCAACTGGCCTCGCTCGAGCTGGCGATGGACAGCCGGGACGTCTCCGGCTCGTGCGACGTCGGCTTCAGCTGTCAGTACACGAACACCATCTCCTGGCGGAGCGAGACCACGCCGCTCCTGATGGAGAACAACCCGCGGGTCGTGTTCGAGCGGCTGTTCGGCGACAGCGGCACCACCGACCCGGCCGCGCGTCTCGCCCGGATCCGGAAGGATCAGAGCATCCTCGACTCGGTGACCGAGAAGGTCGCCGACCTTGAGCGCGGGCTCGGCCCCAACGACCGGATGCGGATGAACGAGTATCTCGACGCGGTGCGCGACATCGAGCGCCGCATCCAGAAGGCCGAAGAGCAGAGCGACCGCGAGCTGCCCGAGGTCGATCAGCCGGCCGGCGTCCCCGCCTCCTATGACGACCACGCGAAGCTGATGTTCGACCTGCAGGTGCTGGCGTATCAGACCGACCTGACCCGCGTCATCACCTTCATGCTCTCGCGCGAGCTGAGTGGCCGGCCGTATCCGGAAATCGGGGTGCCCGACTCGCACCACCCGACCTCGCACCACCGGGAAGACCCGACGCTCTACGAGAAGATCACCAAGATCAACGAGTACCACACGACGCTGCTCTCCTACTATCTCGAGAAGCTGCGCGCGACG
This sequence comes from Vicinamibacterales bacterium, assembly GCA_030745255.1. Taxonomy (GTDB): domain Bacteria; phylum Acidobacteriota; class Vicinamibacteria; order Vicinamibacterales; family UBA8438; genus NP936. Next base: position 2,622 of record JASLOY010000055.1, on the reverse strand, counting down.
CCGGACGGCGACGGCAGCCTGCTGGACCACATGATGCTGCTCTACGGCGCGGGCATGTCCGACAGCAACCGCCACGACAACAAGGGGCTGCCGCTCCTGCTGGCTGGCGGCGGGTCGGGCTCGCTCGGCAAGGGACAGCACGTGAAGTTCGGCGACGACACGCCGGCCACGAACCTGCACCTGACCATCCTCGACAAGATGGGTGTACCGGTCGACAAGATGAGCAACAGCACCGGCAAGCTCGACCTGGTGTCGGTCGGCTAGGCGCTCGGCGTCATCTCAACGTACAAGATTGAGGCCCGGCATTCGTGCCGGGCCTTTTTCTGTCCGGGCGGGCCTGAAGGTCCTTGCTACCACACCGGTCGGCGCCCCCGCTAGGCGAGCACTTCGTGAACCACGCGCGCCGGCAGGACACCCGTCAACCTGGCGTCCAGCCCACGGAAATTGTGGGTGAATCGCTCGTGGTCGATGCCGAACAGGTGCAGGACGGTGGCCTGGAAGTCGCGAATGTGCACCGGATCCTTGACGATGTTGTAGGAGAACTCGTCGGTCTCGCCGTAGACGACACCGCCTTTGACGCCGCCGCCGGCCATCCACAAGCTGTAACACCGGGGATGATGGTCGCGCCCGTAGTCGGTCGGGGTCAGCCGGCCTTGCGAGTAGATGGTCCGCCCGAACTCGCCGCCCCAGATGACGAGCGTCTCGTCGAACAGGCCGCGCTCTTTGAGATCCTGAATGAGCGCCCAGGCGGCGCGGTCGACGTCGCGCGCCTGTGCCGGCAGCACCTCGGGCGCGAACGAGTGGACGTCCCAGCCGCGGTGATAAATCTGCACGAACCGGACGCCGCGCTCCACGAGCCGTCGGGCCATCAACGCCGCGTTCTGGAACTTGCCGGCCTGCTTGGCCTCCTCTCCCCAGCGCTCGAACGTGCTGTCGGGCTCGCTCGCCAGGTCGGCCATCTCCGGCACCGACGACTGCATGCGGAACGCCATCTCGTATTGCTCGATCCGCGCGAGAGTCTCCGGGTCGCCAATCTGCTCGTGCCGCAGCCGGTTCAGCTCGCCCAGCCCGTCCAGCATCTGCCGACGCACATCGGTGGACACTCCGTTGGGGTCTCTGAGATACAGCACCGGCTCGGCGCCAGTCCGCAACCCCACCCCGGCATAGGCGGGCGACAGGAACCCCGCGCTCCATAGCTTCGCCGAGATCGCCTGCACACCCGCCCTGGGATGGCTGCGCTCGGCGTTCATGACGACGAACGTCGGCAGGTCCTCGTTCATGCTGCCGAGCCCGTAGGCGAACCAGGACCCGATGCACGGCCGGCCGGGTATCTGCTGACCGGTCTGGATGAATGTGATTGCCGGCTCGTGGTTGATCGCCTCGGTGTGCATGGAGCGGATGATGGCGATGTCGTCGGCCATGCTCGCCGTGTGCGGCAGCAGCTCGGAGAACCAGGTGCCGCTTTGACCGTGCTGCGAAAACTCGAAGACCGACGGGGCGATGGGAAACCGCGACTGCCCGGACGTCATGGTGGTCAGACGCTGCCCCTGCCGGACCGACTCGGGCAAATCCTTGTCGTACCAGTCCTTCATCGTCGGCTTGTGGTCGAGCAGATCCATCTGCGGGGGCGCACCCATCATGTGGAGATAGATGCACCGCTTCGCCTTTGGGGCGAAGTGCGGTAGCGTCGGCAGCCCCCCGACCATGTCGGCCGCCTCAGTCTGCGGGGCCAAGGGCAGCGCGAACGCATCGTCCGCCAGCAGATTGGCCAACGCCAGCCCGCCGATGCCCTTGGCGACCTTGCCAAAGAACTGGCGTCTGGTTTCCGCGAGGATCGCTTCGTTGTATGGATGCATCGTGTCCTTCTTGCGGTCTGCGACGACCGCCGGGCGGGCCTGAAGGCCCTTGCTACTTGTTCAAGACTTCGTCCAGGTTCATCAGCTGGCTCGCCAGCATGGTCCAGGCGGCCGAGTCGGTAAGTGGCAGCGCCGCATCGAACGCCGAGTCGCCGACCTCGAGCAGGCGTCGAGCTTCCGCTGTGTCGGCCCGATACAGGTCGAGGAATCGGTCGTAGGTCCGTCTGGCGACAGCGCGCTCCGGGTCGGTGAAATCGCGCGCCACCAGCCGGGTGGTGACGTAGTTGAGCCGCCGCTCGAAGTCGTCCCCAGCCTCGCGCATCGCGCGCTGGGCCAGGTAGCGGGACGCCTCGACGAATTGCGTATCGTTCATCGTCACCAGCGCCTGCAGCGGCGTGTTAGTGCGCTCGCGACGCACGGTGGTGTGCTCGCGTGTGGGCGCATTGAAGATGTCCATCGACGCGGGCGGCGCCGAACGCTTCCAGAAGGTATAGAGGCTTCGCCGAAACAGCTTGTCGCCGGTATCCGCCTCATAGCGCCCGGTGTTGCTCTGCGGCATCGCCACCGTCGCCCAGACACCGTCCGGCTGATAGGGCTTCACGCTCGGACCGCCAATGGTGCGTACCAACAGCCCGCTGGCCGCCAGCGCGTAGTCGCGCACCATTTCCGCATCCATCCGAAAGCGGGGCCCGCGCGATAGGAGCCGGTTCTCGGGGTCCGCGTCGAGCTTGTCGGGAGTCGCGGTAGCCGCCTGCCGATAGGTGGC
>JASLOY010000559.1 GCA_030745255.1 Vicinamibacterales bacterium | reverse complement strand
CGGCGTGGCGCTCGAGACGGTCGAGGACCTGCGGATCCTCGATGGGGACGCTGCGCCCAATCAGGAGGTGTTCTCGCTCGAGGCACGGCGCGGCGTCGACACGCTCACCGTTGCCCTCCCGGCGCGTGGCATCGACCTGGCGCTGGCAACCCAGCAGCCGGCAAGCGCGGGGTTGGTCTGGGATCAGGCACCTAGTGGGCATCAGATCGCGTCGGTTCTGCCCGGGAGTCGCGCGGCTGAGGCGGGCATCGAACCGGGCGACTGGCTGGTGCGGGTCGACCATCTGGAGCCGACGAGCCTCGAGGCGGCGCAGGCGATGCTGGCCGATGAGCGAGCGGCGCCGGTCTTTGTCGAGCTGGCCAGAGACGGGCGTTACTGGGGGGTGTTGTTACCGTGAGCAGAGCGAAGAAGTCAGAAGGCAGAAGGCGGGAAGTCAGAACGGCATGGATGAGCTGACGTCGCTCGGGTTGATCCTGTTGCTGGCCCTGTTGGCGGGCCACCTGGTGCGCTACGTGCGCATGCCGGAGGTGACCGGGTATATCCTCGCCGGAGTGGCGCTCGGACCGTCGGTGCTCGGCTGGGTGAGCCACGACAACCTGGCTGCGCTGCAGGTGCTCAGCGAGGTGGCGCTCGGGCTCATCCTCTTTTCAATCGGGTCGGTCTTCGAGTTCTCGCTCTTCCGCCGTATTGGACGCCAAGTTCTCTATCTCACGCTGATCGAGTCGGCGCTTGCCGCCCTGCTGGTGTCGGTGGGCATGCTTCTGCTGGGACAGCCCTGGCAGGTCGCTGGGTTGCTTGGCGCCGTCGCCATCGCGACCGCCCCGGCTTCGACGCTGATGGTCATCCGTGAGGTCGATAGCCGTGGCCCGCTCACCGACAACCTGCTCGGAATCATCGCAGTCAACAACCTGCTCTGCATCACCGCCTACAGCCTGGTCGCGGCAGCCATCGATCTGACGGGTGGCCTCGGTGGCTCGTTTCTCCCCACGCTGTATCGGTCGGTCTACCCGCTCGTCTGGCAGCTCGGCGGGTCCGTCTCGCTCGGTTTCCTGGTCGGGCTGATGCTCGCGGGATGGTCGCGTCAGGTTCGTGAGACCGGCGAAATGCTGATTCTGCTGGTGGGTTCGATTCTCCTGTGTGTAGGGCTGTCGCGTCTGCTCGATCTGTCACCACTGGTTGCGAGTCTCGCGGTGGGGGCCACCATGGTCAACCTGGCGGCGGAGAGCCGGCGCCTCTTCGGGACGCTGGCCGGGACCGACCCGCCGTTCTACGCGATCTTTTTCGTGATCGCCGGGGCCGACCTGGACGTGTCACTCGTGCCGACGATGGGCGCTGCCGGGCTGTTGTATGTCGTCTCGCGGGCGGTTGGCAAGCTCGTCGGCGCGCACGCCGGCGCGCGCTGGCTCGGGCTGGAGCCGGTCGTTCAGCGGTTCCTCGGGATGGCGTTGCTGGCTCAGGCTGGATTAGCGGTTGGACTGACCCTAGCCATAGACGACCGATACGCCGCGTTCGCCCCGCAGGTGTCGACCGTGGTGTTGGCGGCGGTCGTGATCTATGAAACGGTTGGCCCGGTCAGCACGCGGTTTGCGCTGGTGCGGAGCGGAGAGGCCGGAATGGACCATCCGGCTGCCGACGCCGTGTTCGAAATGTGATAGCCGTGTCTGGAGAGGAGCTGGTGAGGCCCGCTTCTTCTGATTTCTGACTTCTTGGGTGTTTCCCAGCATGACTGACAACAGCCCACTTCGGCGGATGGCCGATTTCGATCTGACGGACACACAGCAACAAGTGCGGGAAGCCGTGCGGGAGTTCGCCGAACGCGAGATCCTGCCCACGGTCGAGCAACACGAGCGGGAGGGGCGGTATCCACGCGAACTGATCGGGCGGCTGGCGCCGCTGGGATATCTGGCGCCGTTGATTCCTGAAGCCTACGGCGGCTCGTTCATTGACGTGGTGACCTACGGTGTCGTCTGCGAGGAGCTGGCTCGCGTCGACTGGGTGGTCGCCTCGGCGGTGTCGGTCGTCAATTCGCTCGTCGGGAGCTCGATCTTGCGGTTCGGCACACCCGAACAGCGGCAGCGCTGGCTCCCACCATTGGCCACCGGCGAGATCCTGGCGTCGGCCTGTCTCACCGAGCCCGATGGCGGGACCGACCTGGCGGCCATGCGGGCCAGGGCCACTCCTGCCGACGGGGGCTGGCGGCTGACTGGCAGCAAGGTGTTCATCTCCCACGCGGATGAGGCCGGCATCTTTCTCGTGGCGGCCACCGTCGACCCGGCGCGCGGGCACCGCGGCGTCACCATGTTTCTCGTGGACCCGTCCACCGACGGCATCGAAGTCAGCCCGTTGCCGATGCGAACGCTCCAGCGAGACAACGTGGCCGAGGTGCGATTCGACGACGTGCGCCTGGGCAGCGATGCGCTGCTTGGCGAATCCGGTCGCGGGTTCCCGATTCTTGGCGCGGCCTTGGACACCGGCCGCTTCTCGGTGGCTGCCCGCTGTGTCGGTCAAGCGCAGCGCGCGGTCGACCTGACCCTGCCCTATGCCCGTGAACGCCGCGCGTTCGGGCAGCCGATCGGCGAGTTCCAGATGGTGCAGCAGAAGATCGCCGACATGATCTGTCGGACCGAGGCGGCGCGCGCGCTCGTCTACCGGTTGGGTCGCATGAAGGACGCGGGTGTGGAACGCTGCTCGATGGAGGCGTCGATGGCCAAGCTGCTTGCCAGCGAGGCGGCGACACAGAACGCGCTCGACGCGATCCAG
>JASLOY010000558.1 GCA_030745255.1 Vicinamibacterales bacterium | reverse complement strand
TCGATGTCAGCAATCAACCTCTTGCCATGACCGCTCGTCTTTCTCAAGCGGTTTTGCACACAGAACGAAACATAACCGAACGGGCCGAGGGCGGCGACCTGCCCCCTGGCGGGCGACCGCGGTCATGGTATCACCACGTAAGGACAACCCACAGGTGCGCGGCATTTCGGTTTTTCTCGTGCCCGTCATTGAGTAACACGCCCCCCTCACGGCACTCGCAATTTCTCTTGCATCCGCGGCCGGTAGCAAGCTATATTTGATAGCGAAGAAAAAGCGAAAGATGTCTACTGCTTCTGTTGCCCGGCTCGAGTCGTTGCTGCGCGCGGAAAAGCTTGATCGGGCCACGTTTTCGGCACTTGACCGAAAACCTGACGATCTGGTCGAAACCGGCCTGGTTTCGCTCGATGAGCTACTGTCTGGCGGGTTTGCGCGCGGGCACCTGTCGGAAATTGTCGGGCCGCGTTCCTCCGGTCGCACGAGCCTGCTGGCCTCGGTGCTCGCGGCCGCCACGGCGCGTGGAGAGGTCGTAGTGCTCATCGACCCCTGCGACCGGTTCGATCCGGTGTCGGGTGCTGCGGCCGGCCTCGATCTGTCCAGTCTGTTATGGGTCCGTGAACGAGGCCGGGAGCTGTCGCGAGATTTGTCGCAGACCGTCAAGCGGGCGCTCAAAGCGGTAGGGTTGGTACTGGATGCTGGTGGGTTCGGCGTCATGGCGCTCGATCTGACGGATTTGCCCGAGCGTGCAATCCGGCAGATCCCGATGACGACTTGGATGCGGGTGTCACGCCTGCTCGAAGACAGCCAGACTGTCGGGCTGCTGCTCGGATCGGAGCCGATCGCGCGGAGCGCGGAAGGGCAGACGGTGGTGTTGCAGTCCAGCCCGATCGCTGGCCGGTGGTCGGGTACGCACGACCGGAACCGGCTGCTTCAGGGGCTCGAGTGTCAAGCCCGGGTCATCCGAGCCCGCCGGCCACGCGACGAGTTCGTCACCCTGCGCTCAGAGTTTCCTACACCTGAAACACAGGAGTCAGAAGTCAGAAGGTAGAAGTCAGAAGAGGTCGGAGGCCTTCGGCATTTTCTTTTTCAGTAGCGGCCAAGTCGAACGTGTCACGCAGTAACTGAATAGTCGGAATGCATCGAATCAGACGCGACAAAGAGCATTTCTGAAAAGAGGCGCAGCCCCCAGTTTCATTCTGCTTTCTGTCTTCTTCGAGGATTCGTCCCATGTTCGCCTGTCTTTATGCCCCGCCACGCGGTCTGGCCTTTCGAACTGACGATGGAGCGCCACGTGGCAAACGTGTGACCGCCAAGCTCGTGCATCTGGCGCGCGAGTATTCCCCACGCATCGAGATTCATGGCGACAACCTCGTGGTGCTCGACGCCACCGGCCTGACAAGTATGTTCGGCGATGCCCGGGAACTGGGCGCGACCCTGCGCCGGTCGGCTGCCGACCGGGGGCTGTATCTCCGCATTGCGGTTGCATTCACCCGGACCACGGCGCTGCTGGTCGTGCAGGAACGGAGCGGGCTGACGGTGATTGAACCGGGTCGGGAAGCATCCACTCTGGCGTCGCTGTCGCTCGACGTACTGAAGACGCTGGCGCAGGAGCAGGCGCAAAAGCCTGCGGCACGGATGTGTCGCAGCTCCCGGGTGTCGGGCGCCGCACTGGCCATTCCCGCCTTTACCTTGCTGTCTACGGTGCGACGCTGGGGGATTCGCACCCTGGGCGATCTGGCGCACCTCCCCTCGGCCGAGCTGTTCGAGCGTCTGGGCGTGGGTGGGCTGACCTTGCAGCGGTTTGCCCGGGGCGAGGACGACGGTCCGCTCGTGCCGGCAGTGGTCGAGGAACGATTCGAGTCGACGCTGGCGCTCGAATGGCCGGTCGAGGGGCTCGAGCCGTTGTCCTTCGTGCTGAGTCGAGTATTCGACCAACTGTGCGCGCGGCTCGAGCGCGCCAGTGTTGGAGTCGCGGTGCTCCATGTGCACCTGAAGCTGGTGACACGGGAAATGCATACCCGCACGTTGCAACTGCCAACCCCGTTGCGCGACCCCCGGGTGCTGCGCACACTTGTCCTGCTCGATCTGGAATCGCACCCCCCGTCTGCCGGTATCGACCAGGTCACGGTGGTGGTCGACCCGGTTCCGGCGCGCACCCAGCAGTTCTCGTTACTCGAACGCGCGCGGCCTTCTCCGGAGAAGGTTTCGACATTGGTGGCCCGGTTGACCGCTCTGGCCGGCGCGGGTCGGTGCGGGTCGCCCGCGCTGGTCGATTCGCACGATACCGCGGGCTTTGAGATGCGGACATTTGCACCGCAGGCTCGTCGACCCGTTCGACCCGACGCTGGCGTGTCTCGCTCCCCTCGGCCTGGCTCAGGACAGGCAGAGCAGGCCAAAGGCCGGAGGGGGAGCAGTGTGCGGGAGACACCGGTGGACGGCGACTGGCGACGGGACATAAGCATGTGCTCTCAGGAGACGGGCTCGTCTCGCCGTAGCCAGGCGAAGGCGGAAGGTAGGAGACAGGAGACAGGAGAGCCCATGCACCCCATGCTGCGGCGGTTTCGGGTGCCGGTCGCGGCGCGGGTGAGGGTTCGAAAAGGCCGACCATGCAGGGTCATGGCGCCGCAAGTGTCCGGCGGCGAGGTCGTGCGCTGGGCCGGTCCCTGGCGCACCTCGGGGCAATGGTGGACCGATGCCCCAGCGCCGCAAGTCCGTGGTGAAAGTCCAGCGTCGCATCGAGAGCCGTGGGATCGCGACGAATGGGAT
>JASLOY010000557.1:271-2774 GCA_030745255.1 Vicinamibacterales bacterium | reverse complement strand
CTGGCCGTCGTCGACACCTGTTCCCCGTTCCACGTCACCCTGGTCTCGGCAAGCTGCAGCCTGAGCGATTCGGCCACATGCATCGCCCCGGCTCGCGGTGTGTCTGGCAGCAGCACCATGAACTCCTCGCCGCCATAACGGCATTTCGTGTCGCTGTTGCGGAGGATGTCCCGGATACGTTGTCCCGCAGCGGCCAGGAACGCATCGCCGCACAAGTGGCCGTAGGTGTCGTTGACAGCCTTGAAGTGATCGAGGTCGAGCATGATCAGAGCGATCGGCGTCTGTTGTCGACGAGCACGTTGCAGCTCGGTCTGGAGCACCCGCATCGAGTGGGTGCGGTTGAAGCACCCGGTCAGACCGTCATACACTCCGTTCTCCTTCCTCCACCTCGCGAGCGAGCTGGACATTCCGAGCCGCGATGCCAACGAGCGTCGCCGCCGTCCCCATCGTTTGCCGCCAGTCGAACCCCTCATCGGGCGCACCCGCACCGGACACCTCCACGATCAGGACACCACCTGTCGTCTCCCCAACGACGAGCGGAAAGAAGACTCGGCCCTCCCACTCCAGTGCCTCCGACGTCCCTGCGCTCTCCTCGAATCGCTTCAGGGCCTGATCGGCCATCCGCTCAACCCCCTCGACTGAAACCATGCCTGACGACTCCTCCGGCCCACCAGAAATTGACACCCACTTCCCTTTGGCGCGCACACCGGCCCAGAACGGTCGGCCGCCGCTGAACTGCCGCAGCGACCGCTGAACGATCTCGCGAACGGTCGCTATGTCGCTCGCGCGGGCGAGCGCGACACCGAAGCCTGTGAGCGCTTCAGACACCGAGTCCCGTTGCCGCAATTCACGGCTCGTCGCGTTGCGTACCGCGTGTTGAATCTGTTGCTCGTGGTGTCGCGCCTGGAAGTACAGCAGGAGCACGACCCCCAGGATCACGGCACTTGGCACCAGCGCCAGGCCCAGCCGCATGTCAAACGCATGCGCGGCATCCAAGGCGAGCCGCAACTGCCGCTGGAAGAGCACCAGCACAGCAATCACCAGGCCGACCGCAAACAGTCGGGTTCGACGTGTGTCGCCAATCATCGAGGTCTCAGAGGTATGGGTGGACGCCGACGCGCTTTGCCCCCACGTGAAGTATTCTCCCCGAACTGGTGAGCAAGCACACCAGTTTTTCGTCAACTCGGGGTCGACGATGCTCGCAGATTCGATGATACAATCCGCTGATGGGCTCGAAAAAGAATCGCAGACACGCTCGTCCCGCGCCTCCGGTACAGGAACCGTCGAAGGGCACCCCCTGGCCGATCATTGCCATCGCGGTCGTCGCCGTCGCGGGCGGCGGCATTTTCGTGGCGTCGAGGTCATCGCTCCCGGCCCCGTCGCCGGACGCCACTGGCACGATGAGCCAGGCATCCACTGCGACGCCGGCCGGCGCCCCTGGGGCACCGAGTTCCGCCGCGTCGGCGGTCAGCGACGCGCCGTTCACTCCAGAAGGGCCAAACGACCTGCCAATGCCGCCGCTCCCGTACGTGTCGCAGATGACAGGTTCCCCCGAGCTTATACAGCAGGCCTACGTGTTCGCTGCCCAGAATCCGGGCGTCCTGGAATATGTGCCGTGCTACTGCGGATGTGAGAACGACGGGCACCGCTCGAACGTGGACTGTTTCGTCGGGTCGCGCGCCTCCAATGGCGCCGTGGAGTCGTGGGACACCCACGGTATGACTTGAATGGTCTGCCTCAATGTCGCGCGTGACGCGATGCAGATGCATGCTCTGGGCGCCTCGGTCTCCGATATTCAGTCTGGCGTCATCACCAAATACGCGGCGATGTACCCAAGCTCAACACCGACTCCATCCGTTCCGCGCTAGACTCCTTGGGTGGGGCGAATGGGGACTGGTGAGTCAACTCTTGTTCCCGTTCCCTTTGCTCCCGTGCCGTCCGGGGGTCTGACCCCCGCGTAGCGGGGCCATTGAAGGATGGTGGCCTAGCGAGGCGTGAGCCGACGGCATCTGGATGGTCTGAGGCGGAGCCTCGCTAGTGTTCCGAGCTGACGGCGTGCACCAGCACCTCTGGTGATAGGTTCGGTTTGACCTGCCTGCGAACACCCAGCGTCGTCTTGCTATAATCCCACATGTCTCTCGGGCGGTCGCGCCGGTCCAGCCGGCCGCGAGCCGAGCTACTCGGCAGCCTCTACGATTCGATCCGGGAGGGCGTGTACATCGGGACGTTCGACGCTGACGGCGGCACGACCCTCGGGGTGAATCCCCACCTCAAACTGATGTTCGGATTCGGTCCAGAACAGCCGGACGACGCGGTGCGGCCATTCGCGGTGGACCGCTTCGTCGATCCGCGGGCCCGCAGCGCGTTGCTCGCCCAGCTCCGACGCGATGGCGCCGTCAGCGACTATCTGCTGCGCCTCCGCCGGGCCGACGATAGCTCGATGTGGGTCGAGGTCACGGCCACGTTGCATCTGGCCGAGGACGGGAACGACTCGCGCATTGAC
>JASLOY010000557.1:0-261 GCA_030745255.1 Vicinamibacterales bacterium | reverse complement strand
ACTCGTGCGTGACGTCAGCGAACGGCGGAAGCTAGAGGATCAGGGCCGCGATCTCAGCCAACAGCTCTTGCAGGCCGAAAAGATGGCGGCGCTGGGTCAGACTGTGTCCGGCGTGGCGCACGAGCTGAACAACCCACTGGCGACGATCCTGACGTGGGCCGAACGTCTGGCGGCGCGTCCGGTCGATACTGGCACGAAGCGGGGATTGGAGACGATCCTCAGCGAGTCGGAGCGCGCCGCGAAGATCGTGCGCAACCTCCT
>JASLOY010000556.1 GCA_030745255.1 Vicinamibacterales bacterium | reverse complement strand
GAGTCTCCCGGACCCCGGTGTAGCGGCGGTAGCTTTGATCGTGGATGGTCATAGGGAAAGATTGAAGTCAGAAGGCAGAAGGCAGAAGGCAGAAGAAGCAGGTGGTCTGATGCCACCATTCAGAAGTGCTCGTCCTCGAGCGTCGAGTCCACTGGTCAATCTCGAAACAAACTAAATAGTCAAAGAGATCCTGACAAAGGCAGGCGAAGCCGTCCGATTTCCCATCTGACTTCTGACTTCTGACTTCTGACTTCTCCGCCATCATTCCTCTCCAATCGCCTCCGCAAAGACGTCTTCGAGGGTGGGCACGCTGGGACGCAGGTGCCGGACCTGAATCTGATGCTTGGCCGCAATCCCGAAGAGGTCTCGTGGCCCCTGGTCGTCGTTGACGAACACGCGCATCAGGTCTTCGCCGGTGTCGTGGCACTCGGCCCCCTCGGCATCCAGCGCCTTGATGAACGTCTCGAGGTCTCCCTTGATTCGCACCTCGAACACCTGTCGGCGCCGCTCCTTCAGCTCGGCGATCGACCCCTGCGTCGCGATGGCGCCCTGATGCATGACGACGACGCGGTGACACGTGGCCTCGACGTCCGGCAGCAGGTGCGAGGACAGAATGAGATTCACGTTCTTGCGCGTCGCCAGATCGGTCACGAGCTCCAGCATCTCCTCGCGACCCTTGGGGTCCATGCCGTTGGTCGGCTCGTCGAGAAAGAGCAGATCCGGATCGTGCACCAGCGCCTGGGCCAGTTTGATCCGCTGCTTCATGCCAGTCGAGTAGGTCTCGATGTTGCGATACCGCGCCTCGCCGAGCCCGACGTAATAGAGCACTTCGTGCGCGCGCTGCATCGCGTCGCTGCGCGGCAAGCCCGAAAGTTGCGCACAGTAGGCGACAAATGACACGGCGTTCATGCCTGGGATGTGACCGTCGGATTCAGGCATGTACCCGAGACGGGCGCGAATCTCGAGCGCGCTCCGGGCCACGTCGAGACCAAGCACCTGCATCCGGCCGGCCGTGGGCTTCACGAAGCCCAGCAAGGCCTTCAGCATGGTGCTCTTGCCCGCGCCGTTGGGGCCCAGCAGCCCTACCGCGCCGTGAGGGAACGTCGCCGCGACGTCCCGCAACGCCACTTGCTTGCCATAGCGCACCGACACCTGGTCGAGGCTCGCAACCGGCTGTGAATCGGACCCGTGGTTGGTCATCACTGTAGGAGGAATACGAAGGACCGCCCCAACAGGTTCGGAACGGGTGCAGTCGGGCCGGCGCCCCGGCTCAGGCCGTCCCCTCCAGCCCGAGATCCCCGGCGCGTTCGCGCATGAACGAAATCACGTTGGTAATGTGCTCGTCGAGCGGGAGACTGAGCTCTTCGGCCCCCAATCGCAAGTCGTCGCGAGACACCGCGCGGGCGAACGCCTTGTCCTTCATCCGCTTCTTCACCGACTTCGCTTCCAGGTCCAGCACGCTGCGCGAAGGGCGCACGAGCGCCGCCGCGGTTACGAACCCGGCCATCTCGTCGCACGCAAACAGCGTGTGCTCCAACTTCGACTCCCGCGACACCCCGGTGTAGTCGGCATGCGAGAGAATCGCTCGCGTCACATACTCGGGGTAGCCCTTCGCGCGCAGTATCTCGCACCCGCGATAGGGATGGTCTTCAGCGTTCGGCCAGCGCTCGTAGTCGAAATCGTGGAGCAACGCCACGACGCCCCACGCCTCCTCGTCCTCAGCGAACACCCGCGCATAGCCGCGCACGGCCGCCTCGACGGCGAGCCCGTGTTTCAACAACCGGTCGTTCTTCGTGTATTCGGTGAGTAAGCTCCAGGCCTGGCCGCGGGTCGGGGTCATGACTCGAGGGTGGGTGATGGGATCGCGCCGGTCTCGGCAGCACCGGTCGGCGCGACGGCTGGCGCGAGCTGACCTTCGCTGGCGGCGACGACGGCGGCGACCGTGACGTCGCCCGTGACGTTGGCGGACGTACGCGCCATGTCGAGCAGCCGGTCGACACCCAGGATCAACGCGATGCCGGCGGCCGGCACGCCAACCGCCTCGAGAATGACGACCAGCATGACCACGCCGGCGCTGGGCACGGCGGCGGTACCGATCGAAGCCAGCAGCGCCATGAACACGATGGTGAGCTGCGCCGTGAGGTCGAGCGGTATTCCGAGCGTCTGGGCGATGAACACTGCCGCCACCGCCTGGTAGAGGGCGGTGCCGTCCATGTTGATCGTGGCACCGAGGGGCAACACGAACGACGCCACCTCTTCTGAAACACCGAGGTTGAGGTGTGCGCTCTTCATCGTCACCGGCAAGGTGGCGGCACTCGACGACGTCGAGAACGCGACGAGCTGTGCTTGAACGACGCCCGGGAAGAACCGCTCCAGGCGCAGCGGTGTGAAGAGCCGTAGCAGCAACGGATACGTGACGAACACCTGGATCGCCAGCCCGACCAGGACCGCGATGCAGTAGAGACCGAGCGCCCCCAGCAACTGCGGGACATCCGCCGGGCTGTCGGCCGCCACCCCGGTGACCGTGTCGGCAATCAACCCGAACACTCCTATCGGGGCGAACAGGATGACGAGCTCGACGATCTTGATGATGACGGCGTCGAGACTCTCGAAGAGCGCCAGCATCGGCGCCGACTGCGCCTTGGGAACCAGCATGAGCGCCACGCCGAACAGGAACGCGACGAACACCATGTTCAGCATGCGCCGGTTGTCGGACGCGGCCCCGGTAATATTGTCCGGCACCATGTCCACCAGTGGCTGCAGCGGCCCCCGGTCCATGGC
>JASLOY010000555.1:2452-2809 GCA_030745255.1 Vicinamibacterales bacterium | reverse complement strand
AAGCTGCCGGACGCCGGCCGCATCGAGACGCTCGAAGAGCCGGTGATCACGGCGATGATCCTGACCCCGTCGGACCACGTCGGTGGGATCTTGCAGCTGTGTCAGGAAAAGCGCGGGGTGCAGAAGGGGCTCGAATACCTGGCCTCGAACCGCGTCATGATCACCTACGAGCTACCATTCAACGAAGTGGTGCTCGATTTCTACGACAAGCTGAAGACGCTCTCGCGCGGCTACGCGTCACTCGACTACCATGTGAGCGGGTACTGGACGTCGCCCCTGGTCAAGCTGGACCTGATGGTCAACGGAGATCCGGTTGACGCCCTGTCGATCATCGTGCACAAAGAGTCGGCTTATGTT
>JASLOY010000555.1:0-2442 GCA_030745255.1 Vicinamibacterales bacterium | reverse complement strand
CGGGCCGCTGTCCAAACTCGATATAATGATCAACGGCGATCCGCTCGACGCGCTGTCGGTGATCATCCACCGCGACAAGGCCTATGGCTGGGGCCGCCAGCTGTGCGGCAAACTCAAGGAACTGATTCCGCGGCAGATGTTCGAGGTGGCGATTCAGGCGACGGTGGGGGGGCGGATTATTGCTCGGGAGTCGGTCAAGGCGCTTCGCAAGAACGTCCTGGCGAAGTGCTACGGTGGTGATATCAGTCGCAAGCGCAAGCTCCTCGAGAAGCAGAAGGAGGGCAAGCGCCGGATGAAGCGCGTCGGTCGAGTTGAGATTCCCCAGGAGGCGTTTCTGGCGGTTCTCACGGTCGATACGGAGTGAATCGGGTTGATAGGAGCCTGTCCGCCTCCGCCAAGGCTACGGCGGGATCTCGCCGTAGTCTGCTGACGGCACCTCGAGCAGCGGACGGAGGCGGATAGCCTGGCAACAGACGACCACACATGTCCTTCCAGAAATCCACGGCGCGGGAGTACTTCGAATCGATCGTCATTGCGGTGATTCTCGCGCTCTTCGTGCGCACCTGGGTGGTACAGGCTTTCAAGATCCCGACAGGGTCGATGGAGCAGAACCTGTTGATCGGCGATCACCTGGTGGTGAACAAGTTTGTTCATGCGGCGGCGACAGCCGCCGAGCGGAGGCTGCTGCCGATGCAGGAGCATCGGCGGGGCGATGTGCTCGTGTTCAAGTTTCCTGAGGAGCCGGAACGCGATTTCATCAAACGCGTGATCGGATTGCCCGGTGAGACGCTCGAGCTGCGCCAATCGCAAGTGTTCATCAATGGAGAGCCGATCGATGAGCCCTACTTGGACGCCATGCGCCAGGGTGGTCGCATGCCACTGGATCTCCGGGGAACCTTCGGCCCACTGGTCGTGCCCGAAGGGCACCTGTTCATGATGGGGGACAACCGGGGCGATTCCCAGGATAGCCGCTACTGGGGTCCGCTGCCGATTGGATACGTCAAGGGTAAGGCCTTCGTGTTGTACTGGTCGTACGAGGCCGAGAGCGAGTTCTATAGCGACGTCGGTGTCGGCGCGACCTTCCGTCGGCTGACCTCGGCGGTCACGCACCTCTTCACCCGCACCCGGTGGGAACGGATCCTGCGGCCGGTGCCGTGACCCTATTTCCGAGAAGGCAGACCTGTCCGCCGAAGCCTCGGCGAGGGCGGAAGTCGGAAGTGAGGAGTCAGAAGGGCTCCTTCGCTTCTTCCGTCTCAGTGTCAGAGACGCAGGCACAGAAGCCTGACAACACGAATGGCCCTGTCGCTCCGGTGCACCGGTGACGGCGTTGTCGTGCTGGTGCGGGTGATCCCTCGGTCGTCACGCACGCGGGTGGCCGAGATACGGGAGGGCCGCCTGTTGGTGCGTCTCACTGCGCCGCCGGTCGACGGCGCGGCGAACGAGGCTCTCGTCCGAGTGCTGGCGAAGACGCTGGAGGTGCCACGCCGAGCGGTCCGGGTCGTCAGCGGTGAACGCGCGCGTCACAAGAGCGTGCTGGTCGACGGATTGACCGCGGAAGAGTTTCTCGCCCGGCTGGGCGAGTTGGTGTAGCTTCTGCACGTATCGCCGGATCTTGCCCGCTACTGACTTCTGCCTGCTGATTCCTGGGAGCGCGGTTCGGAGCGACGTTCAGGCTCACTGGTCGCGAGTGCCGCGCGCGGCCGAGCGCCGAACAGGGCTGTTCCAACCCGGACCATCGTCGCGCCTTCCTCGATGGCCACCTCGAAGTCGTGGCTCATGCCCATCGAGAGCTGGTCGAGTCGGGACCGGACGGGCCCCGCCGCGCACAGCTCGTCACGCAGCTGCCGCAGGCGGCGGAAGTAGGCCCGAGCGGCCTCCGGGTCCTGGGACCAGGGTGGCAGGACCATGAGGCCACGAATCTCTACCGACCGGCAGGTGTCGGCAGCGTCTATGATGCGTCGCACCTCAGGCTCCGGCGCGCCTTGCTTCGTGGCTTCGCCGGCCAGGTCGACCTGGATCAGCAGGTTAGGCGACCGGCCGCAGGCGGCGGCTGCACGGTCGAGTCGGCGAAGCAGATCCACACTGTCTACCGAGTGGATCCAGTCGAACGCCGCTACCGCCTTGCGGGCCTTGTTGGACTGCAGATGCCCGATGAGATGCCAGTTGACCTGCAGCGTACTGGTCGCGGCCTGTTTGCGAAGCGCCTCCTGGACCTTGTTTTCCCCTAGGTCGTGAAGCCCGGCCGCCACCGCCGCCTCGACATGCGCGAGGCCGAACGTCTTCGAGACGGCCACGAGGCGGACTTCCGTCAACGCGCGGCCGGCGGCGGACGCCGCGGCCGTCGCCGCCACCTACGAAGTACGCAGCCAAAGCGATAGCGCGACCATTTTGTCCAGCGCCACGGCGGAAGCGACACGCAATGGACTTTCCACGGCCGACGGC
>JASLOY010000554.1 GCA_030745255.1 Vicinamibacterales bacterium | reverse complement strand
GCCTCAGTGGCCGACACGCGAGATGCCTGGACTACCATCCAAGCTCGTGCCAAGGAGCAGTTCGACACCGAGGTCGCGGGACCGGATGTCCCGCCTACGGTCCTTCCGGGGTCGATGGTCCGGATAACCCTGACGAACGAAGGCAGTACTGCGCTCAGAGGCTTCTCTGATTGGGACGCGATCTTTGAGGTGCAGAAGAGCCCCGGCCTTACCATCACATACCTCACCTACACGGCCGGGTGTCCCGCCACCAGACGCATCGCCCGCCTCAGCAGGGTTTTCCCGGGCTCCATCCGTGGCCAGGGAGACGCCCCAGATGGGTGTGGAAGCGGGATCACATCAATCGCACGTCCGGCGAATCGAATGCGCTCCTGGCGGCCGATGACATCGCGAAGCGAGGGGCAGGGCACGAACTGCTCGATCGCCAGCTTGCCGACCGGAATCACGAGCGCGGGCCGTAGAATCTGGATCTCGGCTTCCAGCCAGCCGGCGCAGTTGGCAATCTCGTCCCGTGACGGCACCCGGTCTCCGCCGGTCGATTTCTTTCCTGGGAAGCAACGGCAGACCGCGGCCATGTAGATCGACGACCTGATGGCCGCCTCATCCAGCCCGCAGTGATCCTCGAACCAGCGGAACAAGGTCTTGCCCGCCGTCCAGGCGAATGGCCGACCGAGCATGGGCTCTTTGTCGCCGGGCGCCTGCCCCACCAGCAGCACCTTGCTGACCACGGCGCCCCCGGTCACCACTGGTCGATGCACGTCGGGGCAAATGGTGCACTGAGTGAGCTCGGACACGTGGCGCTCGAGCCGGGTGCGCACCGACGGAAAGGAGGACCGGGAAGTGCGTGGATCGCGCGGCGGACTCACTCTACTGGTTCGAGCCTAAGAAGCGCCCCGTCGTCGGCGTCGGTCAGCACGTAGAGGAGGCCGTCCGGACCTTGGCGGACATCGCGGATACGCTGCCGCAGCTCGGCAAGCATCGACTCGCGTCGCGCTTCCTGCCCCTGATCGTTGAACGCGATGCGCTGCAGGTGACCGGTGTTCCGTACGCCACCGATTCTGAGCGAGCCGACGAACAGATTACCTCGCCAGTTCTGGAAACGGTCGCCGTCGTAGAAAACCATTCCGGACGGTGCGATCGCGGGCAGCCAGACAATCTCGGCCGGCTCCATGCCCTCCTGCCAGGTGCGCACCGCAACACGCCCACCGGAGTAATCGCGGCTGTAGGACACCACCGGCCAGCCGTAGTTTCCCCCGGCCCGGATCAGATTGACCTCGTCCCCACCGAGCGGCCCATTCTCGTGCGCCCACACCGCACCCGTGTCCGGGTGCACCGTCAGCCCGAGCTGGTTGCGATGACCGAGCGAGAAGACCTCCGGCCGATGTCCGTCTCTCCCCACAAACGGGTTGTCGCTCGGCACGCTGCCATCATCACGCAGTCGCAGCAGCTTGCCGATGGTGTCGCTGGGGTCCTGGGCTCGGCCGCCGACATCGACGGCTCCGTACCGAAAGGCGCCGCCCACCGTCATGAACAGAGTCCCGTCGGTCCCGAACACGACCCGAGAGGCAGCGGTTCCGCCACCGCCAATCAGATCTGACACGAAGACATCGGTGACGTCGACGAGCGCCGCACCCGCCAGACGTCCGCGGACCAGTGCGACCCGCACCCCGTCGTTTCCCGGCTTCGAGTAGGTGAGATAGACGAGCTGGTTCTCGCCGAATCGCGGATGGAGGGCGACATCCATCAGCCCGGCCAGTCCGCGCGCATGCACCACCGGCACTCCGGACACCGCCTGCGGATCGAGTACCCCGTCCCTGATCACACGAAGCTGTCCGGTCCGCTCGGTCACTAGCAGGTCGCCGTTCGGCAGAAACGCCAATCCCCACGGATGGGACAGCCCGCGAGCGATCACCACGAGTCGGATCTCCGGTTGTTCCGCTGTCTCGAAGATCCGGGGCCCGTCAGGCAGTGGGCGTGGCGGCAGACCGGCTGGCTGCGCCACGGCCGTCGTGACACCGCCCAGCACGAGCACGGCGGCCACCACGCATCGGGTGGCGCTGCGATACGAGCGAAATGTGACAAACACCATTGGCCTCCCCCGACCCGCGGTTACCGACTCGACCGCATCGGTGCCGCCTGCAACGCCGCGAGCTCGAGGGTGTTGGCCCCGTCGATGATCTTGGCGAACGCGCGGGCGACCGCCTCGAGACCGGCGGCCGGCACGAGGCCCGGAATGTCGCCATCGGTGTGCTTGTGCTCCGGCGACCGGATGAGCTGCACCGACGGAGCGTCCTTGTCGATGGCCATCATCTCGCCGGTCGCCCGGCCATCCATCTCGCCGATGACGGTGACGCCGAGGGTGCGGTAGGCGTCCAGTGTGATGTCGAGCAACCGCTGGCTGCCGTGCACCCACCAGCGACGGGGCGACACGGTGTTGGTCAGGCGCAGCTCGTTGTTGAAGGCGATGAACTGCGTCGGTGCGATGTGCTCGCAGTTGAGCATCAACGCTGTTTTCTCGAGCATCCCCTGGTCACGCAGGTAGGGTGCATTGGGCGACCCGACATGATGACCGGCGGTCCCGATGAATGTGATGGAGCGACGGCGTTGCTCAGGCGGGACCTCGGAGAAATGCTCGGCCAGTCCGATCATCACCGCCATGCCAGACGCGTTATCGAGCGCGGCGTCGTAGTAGCCGTCCATGTGCGCCATGACGTAGATGGTCTCGTCGGTCGTGCCCGGCAGGGTCCCATAGACACTCGGGCTCACGAGCCCCTCGCGAGTCTCGGTCTCGATTCGCCCCGATATCCTGACCGGCATACCAGTGGC
>JASLOY010000553.1 GCA_030745255.1 Vicinamibacterales bacterium | reverse complement strand
GCCTGAACACGCCATACCGGTTAGACGGTCGACCGCATCGCACGTCGTGGATACGTGCACGTGCATCGGGGCTGGACATTGGTTCGTGAACACCTGGTGCGGGGCACTAGAATCCGTTGTGGAGGGAGCAATCCTGATGAAAGCGTCAGATCTGTTGGTGCAGTGTCTCGAGACCGAGGGCATCGAGTACATCTTCGGCGTTCCAGGCGAGGAAAACGCCGATTTCATGATGTCGCTCGAGCAGTCTGAGCAGATTCGCTTCATCCTGAGTCGACACGAGCAAGGTGCGTCGTTCATGGCGGAGGTCTATGGTCGGCTGACCGGCAACCCCGCGGGCTGTCTCGGCACGCTCGGGCCGGGCGCGGCAAATCTCATCACCGGCGTGGCCGATGCCAACATGGACCGCGCGCCGGTCCTGGTGCTGACCGGACAAGGCGACTCGGAGCGGCTGCACAAGGAGTCGCATCAGATCATGGACGTGGTCGGCATGTTCAAGCCGGTCACCAAGTGGGGGCAGACGATTCGGCACCCGAACAACATACCGGAGGTGGTCCGTAAGGCCGTGCGGCTGGCACGGTCAGAGAAGCCGGGGGCTTGTCTCATCGAGCTGCCGGAAGACATCGCGCGGCTCGACGCCACGCAGCCGCCGGTGCCGGTGCGCCGGTTCCGTCGCCCGGTCCCAGGCGACAAGATTGTCGACCGTGCGTGGGAGGCGATTCGCGACGCGAAGCGGACGCTCATCCTGGCCGGCAACGGCACGATTCGCAAGCGCGCCAGCGCGCAGCTGCGGCAGTTCGTCGAGTTGACCGGCATCGGGGTGGTGACGACGTTCATGGCCAAGGGCTGCGTCGACATGGATGACGAGCGATGCTTGTATACCATCGGGCTGCAGGCGCGCGACCACGCCAGCTGCGCGCTCGACGCCTCGGATCTCGTCATCACGGTCGGCTACGACATGGTCGAATACCACCCCAGTTTGTGGAACGCCGAGGTGCCGCATCGCATCGTGCATCTCGACTTCATCCCGGCGGAGATTGACGACGACTATCAGGTCGACGTCGAGGTGGTCGGCGACCTGGCGCACACGCTCTGGATGCTCAACCAGCGCGTTCATGCACATGGTCCCGAGCGCCTCGACTACGACCACAGCCGGTCTCGCCGGGCGCGCAAGGAGATGCAGGCCGACCTGGAGGAACACAAAGATGATGACACCACGGGGAACATCAAGCCGCAGAAGGCGATCTGGGACGTGCGCCAAGTGCTCGGCCCCCGCGACATCCTGCTGTCGGACGTCGGCGCGCACAAGATGTGGATTGCCAGGCACTATCACGGACACGAGCCGAACACCTGTCTCATCCCGAACGGCTTCTGTTCGATGGGGTTCGCCCTGCCTGGCGCGATTGCCGCACATCTGGTGTATCCGGATCGCCGCATCCTCGCCATCTGCGGCGATGGCGGGTTCTTGATGAACGTGCAGGAGATGGAGACCGCCCGCCGGCTGGACGCCAATGTCGTGGTGATGGTCTGGGAAGACCACGCCTACGGGCTGATCGCCTGGAAGCAGCAGAGCCACTTCGGCCGGCACACCGACCTCGCGTTTGGCAATCCTGACTTTGTCGCGCTCGCCGAGTCGTTCGGCTGGCACGGCCACCGCTGCGAGCGCAGTCGCGACCTCCGCGACACGCTCGAGCAAGCCTGCACCGAGTCCGGCCCCAGCCTGGTGGTCATTCCGATCGACTATGCCGAGAATCAGAAGTTGACGGAGCGGCTAGGCAATATCAGCTGCGCGATATGATGACTGTGCCCAAACAGTCAGAAGTCAGAAAAGGCAGAAGGGCTGCGCCAGCTTCAGTCCTGTCTCGATAACGAACCGCCCAGCACCGCGATCAGCGTGTCGGCGACCGTGTCGAGCTGCTCGTCGGTGATCACCAGGGGTGGCAGTAGCCGGACCACTGTTGGCCCGGCCGGCAGCGCAAACACGCCCTGCTCCATCAATTTGGCAAGATACGGCTGCGCCTTGTCCTTCAGCTCGATGCCGACCATCAGCCCGATCTGTCGTAGCTCTCGAACCACGGCCGGCAGCCGCGGCTCGAGCGCCGCCCGGAGGCGCTCGCCCTTGCGTTTCGCTTGGTTGGCCAGGTCGTGCCGTTCCATGAACTCGATCGCCGCGAGCGCGGCGGCCGCAGCCAGCGGGTTGCCGCCGAACGTGGTGCCGTGGATGCCGTGGACGTCCTGGATCTTGTCGTTGCAGACCACCGCCCCCATCGGTATACCGCCGGCGATCGCCTTCGCGACACAGAGCAGATCGGGTCGCACGTCGTAGTGGTCGGTGGCGAACATCTTCCCGGTTCGGCAGAAACCGGTCTGGACTTCATCCACGATCAGGAGCGCGCCGGTCGCGTCACAGACGGCGCGTGCCGCGTCCAGGTAATCCCGACTTGCCATTCGCACGCCGCCCTCACCTTGCACCAGCTCGAGCATCACGGCGGCGGTCTGTTCGGTGACCTGCTCGCGCAGCTTCTCGCTCCTGTCGAACGGTACGAACGAGAAACCGGGCACCAGCGGCTCGAACTTCGAACGGTACTTGGACGTGGCGCTCAGCGCGCCGAGGGTCCGGCCATGGAAGCCGCGCATCGCGCAGACGAAGTCGGTCCGTCCGGTGACATGGCGCGCAAACTTCAGCGCCGCCTCGACGCTCTCGGTGCCCGAGTTGCAGAGAAACGCCCGGTCGAGCCCGGTAGGGGCAATGGCGACCAGCTTCTCCAGCAGCCGTGCGCGCACGTCGTTGTAGAAGATGCTCGGGCAGGTGACGAGCGTGCGTGCCTGCGCGGCCACCGCGTCGGCCACGTCCA
>JASLOY010000552.1 GCA_030745255.1 Vicinamibacterales bacterium | reverse complement strand
CGACGACAAACGCCGAGCTGCTCGCGCGCTGTACCGACGTGCCGTGCCTCGGTTCGGTGGACCGGGTGGTCTCGGCAGGCGTGGGTCCGGCCGAGGCGGTTGCCGCCGCTGTCGAGTGGGACGCGTTGAGGTCGTGTCTGAAACTAGCGCCCGACTAGGATGACGTTGTCACGTCGGTCGGCATGCCGTGCAGGCCGAGGCGTTCGAGCAACGCGAAATCCTCCGCCGGCTCGGCGTTAGGCGTCGTCAGCAGCCGACCGCCGAGAAAGATCGAGTTCGCCCCAGCCAGAAAACAGAGGGTCTGGGTCGCATCGTGCAGCTGCGCGCGCCCGGCGCTGAGCCGCACCTTCGATGTGGGCATGAGGATGCGGGCGACCGCGACCACGCGGATCAGCTCGTCCCACTCGACCGCGGCCTGACCGGCGAGGGGCGTCCCGGCGACCGCGACCAGCGTGTTGATCGGGACGCTCTCGGGCTGCGGCGTCTGGCGGGCCAGCTCGTGCAGCAGATCGATGCGAGCGTCGTGACTCTCGCCCATGCCGAGGATACCGCCGCAGCAGACTTTGATTCCGGCATCACGCACGTGACGGAGGGTCTCGAGGCGGTCGTCGTAGGTCCGTGTCGTGATGATCGAGGCATAGTCTTCACGGCCGGTGTCGAGGTTGTGGTTGTAGTAGTCGAGACCCGCTCGCCGGAGCCGCTCCGCATGCACCCGATCGAGCATGCCGAGCGTCACGCAGGTCTCGAGTCCGAGCGCTTTGACGGCGGCGACCATCTCGAGTACGCGATCGAATTCCGGCCCGTCGGTCGCCTCGCGCCATGCGGCGCCCATGCAAAACCGATCGGCGCCGCCCTGCTTAGCGCGCGTCGCGGCAGCCGTGACGGCGTCGACGTCCATGAGCTCCCCGGCTTCGACGCCGGTCTCGTACCGCGCCGATTGTGGGCAGTAGGCGCAATCTTCGGGACATCCGCCGGTCTTCACGCTGAGCAACGACGCGCATTGAATCGTTGACGGGTCGTGATGGCGTCGATGAACATCAGCCGCCTCGTAGACGAGATCAAGCAGGCCGCGACCGTACAGGTCGGCCACATCCTGACGGGTCAACGGAACAGCGTGTGTCATGCGGATAGGTCTTTCTGGGCACACGGGGCGCTGGGGCCAACCAGCGCGACGCGCCACGCTGAAAGATTATAGCGGCTACATGGCGGCGCGGAGCGGTTGTGGGCGGCCGTAGGTCGCACTGCGCCATAGCCACTCCACCGGGCCGAATCGGAAGCGTCGGATCCACCAGCGGCTGGAGATGACTTGCAGCAGGAAGATGAGGAGCGCGACCGGCAGCCCCGTGACGATGCCGAGCCGACCATAGAAACCGGCGCCATAGCCATACAGCAGGGTCGTGATCAGCACCGTTTGCAGCAGGTAGTTGGTGAGGGCGAGCCGTCCGACCGCCGCCAGGCCACGGAGCCACCTGATCCAACCAGCGTGCTGGACCAGAATCAGGATCACACACGCGTAGAAGATCCCGAGAATTCCACTGCCCAGGTTCAACAGTGCCGGGAACAGCGGTCGCGCCACTGGCGGCACGATGTCTGGCGGTAAGAAGAACACCGGCAGAACTGCCGCCTGGAGGCCGATTCCAAGCCCGAGCGTCCACCACCGCGCTCGCCGGATCAACGGGAGGTGGCTGGCGAGGGATTCCAGCAGCCGGCGACGACCGAGATAGAAGCCGAGCAGGAAGTACGGGAACGGCGCCAATACCCGGATGTCGGCCGCTTCGCGTTGAAACCGGCGCACGTTGTAGGTCAACAGCTCCAGGAGACTGCCCTCCGAGTAGACGCGCACCGCATCAGCCTGGCGCTGTAGGGCCGACCCGGGCGTGACCGAGGTGTCGGTGGACCCGAGCTCGCCCACGCCCTGGACGACCGGGGGTGCCAGCAGGCTGACCAGGCCAACGATGACGAGCGTGCGGGACGACGCCCGCCGTAGCGGTAGGAGCAGAAACCCGAGCAGCGCGTAGCGGTGGAGGATTTCGAGTGGGTGCAAGGCCGCGTGTGTCAGGCCGACCAGCAGCAGGATCAGCAGTCGGCGCATGTAAACCGGCGCGAACCGCGATTCACGCGCCGCTGCTCGGTCCAGCTGCATGGCGAAGCCGAGACCGAAGAGCACCGAGAATAGAGTCCAGAACTTGTCGTCTGCCAGCAGCTGCACCAGCGCGGCGGCAATGGCATCGCTGCCGGCTGGAGGGTCGAGCGCCAGCTGGGAGAAGTATCCCAGGTTGACGACGAGCATCCCGAAAACTGCCCAGCCACGCAGCACATCCAGCGCCAGGATCCGCTCGGAGGACGGCACCGGTTCATTTGCATGCGACGGCATACGCCACTCGTTCCGGAACGCCGGCTCGGCGCGTGCGGCGCGTCGAGTCGGGCAGCAGTACTCGGCCGCTACGGTGGGTCATTTCCACCCCCACCCAAGGCAGTCGTGTTCGAGGAATATACATGATCGCTCCCACGACTGGCCCCGGCCGGCGGCCGAAGACGGCGGTCGGGCGGGGCGCAGCGAGAGCGAGAGAAACTTCTTGCCCGGTTCAGGCGTCTAATAGGGCAGGGAGTGTTGCGTCCGGAAGGTCGATCCGGTTAAGGAGCATATTGAGCGAGGGCGGTGTGGTCAACACGGAATCAGCTAACGTGACGGTGCTCATTGTCGAGGATGGATGGATCGTGGCACGTGGCGTCCAGAAGACGCTCGAGGCAGAGGGGTATGAGGTTGCCGATGTGGTGGCCTCCGCGCCAGATGCGCTCAGCTCGGCGGAGCAGCGTCGGCCGGATCTGGCTCTTGTCGATATCGTCATCTCGGGACCGGTC
>JASLOY010000551.1 GCA_030745255.1 Vicinamibacterales bacterium | reverse complement strand
CGCGGGCTCCGCACCCGGGCGTTCGCCGAGTGGTACGCCGTGACGTGTGCTTCGTGACCCCGCAGCCCAGGTCCGACCCGACCGAGAACCCAGGCCGCTTCCGCCAAATTGACAGAACCGGGCAACCGCCGTCGTCGCGCGTTGCGGCAACGGTCCTGATCGCGCAAGATCATCTGCGTCCGTCACCCCCGCACAGGCCAAGCTCATGCTGCTTCGAACAACCCTCGTCCTTTTCGCGCTCGCGCTCCTGGTGCCCAGCTCGGGCGCGGGGCAGACGCCGACGATGACCCCACTCGACCTGGTATCGCTGAATCGGGTGTCTGACCCGCAGGTCTCTCCGGACGGCCGGCTTCCACGACTCCGGCCAGTTCGGCGACCGTCCGGTCGATTTCACGGCCTCGGGCAGCGCCGAGACGTGTCGCGGAGACGAGTAGGACGTGCCGGCGTGATACCCCGGCCGACGGCCGTGTTGCGCCGCACCGGTCCCGAGTGTCAGAGTCGTCTCGACGGGACCGAGCCGGACCCGTGCGCTTGGCGCCAGCGGGTGCCTCCCCTCAGGAGAGACAGATGCCATTGAAGACCCCGGTCCAGTATGTCGACAGCCTGCGCGAGATGAAGATCCGCGCGTACGTGAACGGAGAGCGGGTCGATTCGGTGGCCGACCATCCCTCGATCGCGCCGCACATCAACACCGTGGCCAAGACCTACGAGCTGGCTCACGCGCCGGAGCATCGCGACGTGATGACCGTCGAGAGCCACATGACCGGTGAGCGGGTGCACAGGTACACCCATATCTTCCAGAGCGCCGACGATCTGATGAAGAAGATTCAGATGCTCCGTCTGCTGGGGCAGACGACCGGCACCTGCTTTCAGCGCTGCGTCGGGCTCGATGCACTGAACGCGCTCTATGCAATCACCTACGACATCGACCAGGGCGAGGGGAGCGACTACCACCAGCGGTTCAGAGCCTATCTGACACAGGTGCAGAAGGCCGACCTCATGCTGGCCGGCGCGATGACCGACCCCAAGGGGCACCGGGCCCTGCGCCCCAGCCAGCAGGAGGATCCCGACCAGTTCGTCCGCGTGGTCGAGCGCCGCGAGGACGGGGTGGTCATCCGAGGTGCCAAGCTCCACAACACCGGCGGCATCAACTCCCACGGGATCCTGGTCCTGCCGGGGACCGGTCTCAAGGAGGAGGAGCGCGACTACGCCGTTGCCTGCGCGGTGCCGGCCGATGCCGCCGGCGTGCTGTTCATCTTCGGGCGACAGTCCAACGACAGCCGGAAGCTCGAGGGGGGCTGTGACATCGGCAATCCGCGGTTCGGGGTCGTGGGGGGGGAGGCGATGATCGTCTTCGACGACGTCTTCGTACCGAACGAGCGCGTGTTCATGAACGGCGAGACCCGGTATGCTGCCACCCTCGTCAACTACTTCGCCACCTGGCATCGCGCCAACTACGGGGGCTGCAAGGGCGGCAACGCGGACGTGCTGATCGGCGCCACGGCCAAAATGACGAAGGTGCTCGGGACCGAACGCAACGCGGTGGTGCGGGACAAGCTCATCGAGATGGTCCACATGAACGAGACCACCTATGCGTCGGCGATCGGCGCCAGCGCCATGGGCTACCCGCTGCCGTGCGGAGCCTACATGGTCGAGCCGATGATGGCCAACACCGTCAAGCAGAACATCACCCGCAACGTCTATGAGATCGGTCGGGTGAGCCACGATCTGTCCGGCGGGTTCCTGGCCACGATGCCGGGTGAGAAATCGTTCGACAACCCGGAGATCGCCAGGTTCGTGGAGAAGTATCATCAGGCGAACCCAGAGTACGAGGCCCGCGATCGGGTGAAGCTCGGCCGCTATATCGAAAACATGACGAGCGTCACGACGATGGTCGAGGCGATGCATGGCGCGGGATCGCCGCAGGCACAGCGCATCGTGATGCTGGGTCAGGCGGAGATCGACAAGAAGATTGCAATGGCCGACCAGGTTATCGACGGTGACGACGACGTCGAGGGGCTGCCGCTGCCCGGGAGGCGCGTCGACAAGTGACACACGACGCGGCGGGGCGACTGCGCGCGTCACCGTCGTCGCAGTGTAGGGAGGTATCGTGCCGCGATCTGCAGCTCTTGTCGTGACCAGTCTCCTGTGTATGGCGTGTGGCGGTTCCGGACCCGTGGACCCCGGTGCCGCCACGGCGCCCGCGGGACAGCCGGTATCAGCCGTTACGCTCGGTAGCCCCGCCGACCGAACCGCCTTCTTCGGCGACCTCCATGTCCACACGCGATATTCCTATGACGCTTTCGTGTTCGGGACCCGCGCGGACCCAGACGCGGCCTACGAGTTCGCCAAGGGCGACCCCATCACCCATCCGGCTGGCTTCGAGATGCGGCTCGACCGGCCGCTCGACTTCCAGGCGGTCACCGATCACGCGAACTACCTGGGCATGCTGCCGGCGATGACCGACCCCGACTCGCCCGCCTACGACCACCCGGCGGCCGAGACGGTGCGAAACGCCGAGACAGTGGCCGAACGGCAGGGGATCTTCCAGGCGATGCAACCCTACGTTCGGGTGATGGAAGACCAGGACCCCAGTATCCGGGAGCACCTCAGCATGGACGTGGTGCGGTCGGCCTGGAGCGAGACCATCGCCGCCGCGAACCGGCACGATGATCCCGGCACCTTCACCGCGTTCGTCGGCTACGAGTACACCTCCGCCGGCCGCGGCGGCATCTACAACAACCTGCACCGAAACGTGATCTTCCGGGGCGATCGCGGTCCCGAAGGTTCTGTCAACTTGAGGGCGGACCTGGCACGGTTCTGTCAACTTGAGGGCGGACCTGGCACAGTAACGGTATGCCGAGC
>JASLOY010000550.1 GCA_030745255.1 Vicinamibacterales bacterium | reverse complement strand
TATCGACGCTCGGACGCGGTGTTACGAACACCTACCCATCGATTTGCGAATCGGTGCTTCTGCCACGGGCTGCTAGCGTCCTGCTCGAACTAATGGAGCGAACGACGACTGACATGGCCCGCTCACGGGTTCACACGCATCCCGCGCACCTCGCGCTCGTCCTGGCCACGCTCCTGGCATCGGCCTGTGCCGCCGAGCCCCCCGCGCCGCCGGCCGCACCGGTCGTGGAGTTTCAGCCAACTGCGACGGTCGAAGACATCATGCGCGCGATCGTCGACCCGCCGGCCGACGCCATGTGGGACGCGGTCGTGACGACAGTCACCGACAGCGGCATCGAAGAGGTGCGACCAGAAACTGACGAGGACTGGTTGTCACTCGAGCGTGGCGCGGTGATGCTGGTCGAAGCGGGCAATCTGTTGCTCATCGATGGCCGCCGGATCGCCGACGAGGATTCGGTCTCGGAATTGCCCGGCATCGACCTGGAACCGACCGAGATCGCGGTGCGGGTGGAGGAAAACCGCGATGCCTGGATGAGGTCGGCGCGCGAGCTGCACGACGCTGGCGTGGTGATGCTGAACGCGGTGCGGGATCGCAATGTCGAAGCGTTGCTGGAGGGTGGCAACCGGCTGGACGTGGCGTGCGAAAATTGCCACGCGCGCTTCTGGTACCCCCCGGACGTCTCGGAGAACAACGTCTCACCGTCCCCCTGAACGCGCGTCAATTCAGCTGGTTTCCGGAGCGCGGCGCCCGTCTGGCAAGGCGCGACGAGGGAGCAGACTGGTGGTCTGTGACCGAGGAAGCCACGCCGTCCAGGCGGGTGCCCCGCCCGGAAACCCTAGGGCCGGATTGGGCTGCCGTCAGGGTTGGTCAATTCGGCACAGCACATGCCGGTCGTGCCGGGCGCGCGGGAAGGCTGTCCGACGACCTTGATCTGATCCCCGGCGTTGATCGTCTCCGGCGTCCAGCCGCGGCGTGTCATCATCACCGCCGCGCCCATCTCGATTTCCCAGGCCACCGTCTCGCCAGCGTCGTTCTTGGCGTCGACATACAGAAACGAGTGCGGATTCCGGAATACGAACTTCGTGACGGTGCCGACCGCCTCGACACGCTTTTCAGGGTCATAGAACGGGGCACTGGCATGGTGCGCGATCGCCGGCACGCCCGTGACCAACACAGATGCCGCCACCACAACTGCCGTCATCCACAGTAGAGCCTTCACTACGTCCTCCCCTTCTTCCATTGCCCCTGCGCCCGACCGCGTCCAGCATCCTACCTGTACTTCGGGATCAGGAACTTCCGCGGATGCCCCGCCTCTTCGGCGTCACATCCATAGAGCTGCAGCTTGTAGCCATCGGGACCTGGCAGCCACCGTGTCGTATACGACGTGGGCTCGCGCAGAAACATCGGGTCTTCGAGAGTCAGCGTCATCCGCAACTCGTCGCCTTCGCGCCAGTAGCGCTCGGTCACCCGCTTCTGCTGCGACGAGGGAATCCCGTTGTAGTCGTCGAAACCTGTAACGTCGAACACGAAATGGGTCGTCTCAACCAGCAGCGCACCCTCTTCGTAGTGCCCGACCGAAAAGCCCTGGACCGTGAACTCGTTGAGGGGCGGTTCGCGCCCATCGAGCCAGACCGTCCGTATCTGGTCGTCCTTCTCGTATCGGAACAGCACGCGGTCCGGCCACTGTGTCACCTCCATCATGTACGGATCGTATTGGAGGGCTGGCGACGCGGACGGCACACAGTCGTATTTCGGCGCGATCGCCTCATCGAACGCCGCCTGATAGGCTAGTCCACGCTCGTTCAGGACCGGGAAGTTCTCACCTGGCACCCACGGCATGTTCGGGCCATTGACCCGACGGGCGCGCGGGCCGCCGTCCCAAACCCCGACCAGGTCGGGAACCTCGGAGGGGTCCGCTGCGGTCTGCGCAAACGCCGCCGGCGCCAGCTCGGCGCTGTAAGCGGCCAGCAGCGTCGCACATAGGACCAACCGAAGGCATCGGCGGGTAGTCTCGATGCTCATGTCTGCCTCCCCTATCGGCTCACCAGATTGCCAAATCGACGTCGGCTCGCCACGCGAATGGTCGATCTTACACTCGATTGCTGATGAAGCGCTCGTTCACAGCGTCCGCGACCGGATTACCCGGTTCCACCACATCACTGCACCCGTGACGAACATCACCGGCGGTATCAGCCCGATCAGGGCCCACGCCGCCTTGGTCGACCAGCCGCCGAATCGTCCGAAGTGCAGATACGCAAACCAGTAGAGAACGGTGTCGCCGACGCGCGGATCGAAGGTTTCCTCATCGAGCGGTTCGATGTAGTCGGCCACCGCCGCAAACGGCTCCGGAAACGCCAGGTAGATGCCGGTGAAGCCCCACATGAAGAGAAAAAGCAGCGTCCAAAAGCCGAAGGCACTGTGCAGGCTCCAGTTGACCCGACGCCAGTTCGCTCGCCAGTCGACGAGCACGCTACGCCGCCAGCTTTGAACGCCGGGCCACCAGATGATGGCGCCGGTCACACTGAGCAGCGTCAGCAGAACCGCACCCACTCCGTTCACCGCGCGCCCGGTCTCACCGGCCAGCAGGTTGTCGTGCAGATCCAGCATCCAGGTGGTCAGCCGCCAGCCGCCCGGCAACGCGTTACCCAGATGTTCGCCCGTGTAGGGGTCGAAAAGCTGCTGCTGGCGGGCCTCGCCGCCTCGCCGCACTGACATCGTCACGGCGTGCGTCGGGTCGTCCGGGCTCGTCCAGACCTCCACGGCGTGGTCGGGATACAGATCGAGTGTCACCTCGACGAGCGCCTCGTCGCTGAGTCGAGGCCCCGAAATCTCGACCGGCCTCGGCTCCGGGTTGAACCGCTGTCGCA
>JASLOY010000054.1 GCA_030745255.1 Vicinamibacterales bacterium | reverse complement strand
GACCTCGGCGGACAGATGATCTTCGGTGGCGCCGCCGAAGACCTGCGAGACCGTCTCGATGAGTTGATTGGGCGCGACCAGTTGCGGGTCATCCTCAACATGGAGCGCGTACCCACCATGGACAGCTCCGGCCTGGGCGAAATCCTCCGCGCTCAGCAATTGCTTCAGCGGCAGGGCGGCGACCTGCGCCTGCTGGCCGCCGCACCGACCGTGCACCGGACACTGACACTGACCCACGTGGACGCCAGGCTGCGGACGTTCGAGACCGAGGAAACGGCGCTCGAGAGCTTCACCGTGGCACCGGATTAGTTCCGCAGACGCGGTGACCGTCAGTCGCCGGCGGTCAATGCCAAGACCGCATACGCCGTAGCGGCATCCCGCATGAAGCGGCCTCGATCCGACTCCGGGTCATGATCTCGGTTCAGCGACGCAGCCGGCCAGGACCCATCCGGATCCTGGTGCCGTCTGAGCCACACGCGTCCCCGTGCCAGCCTGGCGTCGTCGCGCGCCACACCTGCCCGCTGCATCGCGTAGACCGCGAGCCCAGTGGCATAGCCGTCGCTGTCGGTGGCGAGCGGGGTGCCATCTCTCCGCTCAAACGTCCCGAGGGACGCAAGACTCCAACCGCCATCCTCTCGCTGGAGCCGCAGCGCCTCGTCGACGATCGCCTGCTGCTGAGGCGAGTCCAACACACCCGCCAGGTCGGCCGAGGCCCACAACAGTGTTAGCCGGTTGAAAAGGTGTTGTGCGTCAGCCCCGCGCCGCAGATAGTCTCGGAGTCGCGCCACCTGTGGCTGGACCCCTGGTGTCGACACGTAGTCGCCGGGGGCACTCCCGACGGCGACCGCCGCCAGCGTCGCACCATAGTACTGCGCCGTTTGCGTCTCCCACGGCTCCAGTCGGAAGTTCAACCAGGGCCACGCACCGGCCGTTTCTCCACCCGTCAGCTGCAAACCCCAAAGGTTGTCGAACGCCTGCCGTGTCGTGTCGCTGAGCGAGCCGCGTCGCGCGTCCCGGTTCGCCAGGATCAAGGTGTTGAGAATCGCCTCTGTGCCGCGCGACTCGCTGGTCTTCGGCGCCCGGAATTGCTCGTCGCTGTAGAACGGCTCGACCTCCTGCCAGGCGGTGACCCGCCTCTCTACGTTCTCCAGCAACCGCCGTTCCACAGCGCCGGCCGTCACTCCCTTGGAACCGGTGCGCAAGGCGGTCCGCGCCAGCGCATACGGCGTGGCGGTGTGACAGGAGACACAGAAGGTCCCGTGGTCCCTGGCCGCAGTCGGCCAGTCCATCCACCAATCCAGTCGGCCGTCGAGATACGAGGCTGCGGCGTCCGAATTCCACCCCGGCACGTCCCCACGCTGCGCACGCGCATTGGCGGAGGCCCCGACAACGAGGCAACACATCAGGACGAAGACCGCAGCCCGAAACATCATCGGCATGTCTCCTCACTACCGCGCGGCCGAGCCTCCAGCCGGCACATTACCCGCCGGCTTGAATGCCGCGATACCCGGTCCGGACGGATTCCGGAGCGTGAACCACAAGGTCCCGTCGGCGTCACGATCGAGCTTTGGCGTGTGTGCCCGAAGCTCCGGGAACGGGAAGTAAATGAACTCCTCTGTCGCCTGGTCGAATCTTACCAGCGAGTTGTAAATTGCGTTCTCGACCCACAGATTGTCCTCCGTGTCCGGCCACAGATCATAGGGGTTGCCATCCTTCAACGGAAGCTCATACTCGGTGACCTTCCCGTCGACTGGATCGACTTTTGTAATTGCGTTCCCGTAGTAGTGGGCCGCCCACACCTTCCCCTGCGAGTCGATGGTCGGACGCCGGGCCGGGTTGGCCATCGCATACGACGTCCACTGGGCCGTCTCCTGGTTGTACATGAAGATGGCCGGCGTGTGTAGACCGACCGCCCAGACGCGATCCTGAGCGTCGACCACGATACCGTAGCCGCTGAACCCGGCTAGCGGCTCCCACTCGGTGAACTCCTTGGTATCCAGCTCGAAACGAGCGATCTTGCCCGAGGAGGCGAAGTAGGTGTACCAGAAGTTGCCGCGCGAATCGACCCAGACGCTGTGCGGACCGGCGCCGGTCGTCGGCATCGGGTAACGGATCATCTCACCGGTCGCCGGGTCGAGCTCGCCAAGATGGTCGCCCGTCAGCTCCACCCAGTACACCTTCCCCCGATACTCGAGAATCCCGTGAGGGGTGACGTTGATGTTCTCCGGATTGTCGATCCAGTACTCCGTGGTCCGACTCGTGAAATCAGGGTCACGCGTGTCCACTTTCAGGATGGCGTTTGACCCGTTCCCGGACACCCAGATCACCCCGGGGTCCGCGGTGCTGGCAAATACACTGTGAACACTGCCACGTGGCGTCACGCCGTTGGAGAGCTGCCGTCGTGGAGCCCGATTCAGTTCGTACTGGACGTAGACGGCTTGCGACAAGGCCTCTTCGTCCCTGACCAGCGGGTCCAGCTCGAGGTCGCGCAGCGTCGAGCTTGGCCCGAAGTTGGCTGTCAGATACTGAATGATGCTTTCCTTTTCGTCAGGCGATACCAGGTCGTAGGTCAACTGTGGCACGCCCGCCGCCATATCGGCGACTCGGCCGTTCGGGTCAAACATCCGGTCGACCGCCGCTCGCCAACCCGCTTCGTTCTTGCGGCCGCGGCGGTGAAAACCGGCGGGGCCATGGCATCCGAAGCAGGACCGGAGCATGACGTCTCGCGCGGGGCTCGGCGGATACAGCGTGTCGAAGTCGACCAACTCTGCCACGCGATCGTCTGCGGCGCCCCCACCGTAGTTGCGCTGCGCCGTCGCGCCACGGGCGCCGGCACCCTGGGCCGCAACCGCGCCCCTGGCGGTCAGTGTCAGATTCACCGTCGTGGTCTGGCCAGAGTCCACCCTAACGGTCTCGACCAAGGCATCGAACCCGTCCTCGATGACCTGCACCTCATAGGTCCCAGGCGAGAGATTGAAGATCTGATACCGGCCGCGAACGGTGTACACCGTGTACGCGATCCGTCGCCCAACGTCTCTGGCTTTGATTCGGAACGCCACCACCGCTCCCGTGTCGGCCGTCACGGTGCCGGCGATCACGCCGGTGGACCCTCGAAGCTGTGCCGCTACCGGAGCCGGAGCCACCGCGAGCAACCCCAGCCCAATCACCCCGATCGCCAACGCCCGGAGCAACACCCGCCGCCAGAGTATGATGCGTGTGCCCATCGTTCCTCCCCCGAAATGACACTTGAGGTCTGAGACCGTACCACGGTGTTTCACGCGGTTCAACCGGCTGATCCAATAGAAAAGCTTGGTATCATGAAGCGGCTTCCACAGGGGACCGTGCCACGATGACGAAGCCGGGGACGGCGCACGCGACGGTGGTCTGGTTGTTGTGTTTGGCCTGGTTCCACACCGCCTCGGGTGAACTCCCGACGGCGGCACGCCTCCATGCCACGCAGCCACGAACGCAATCCTCGTCTTCCGACTCCGCTGCGGGTTATCGCTCGCTCCTCGACCGCTATTGCGTTACCTGTCACAACGCGCGGCTCCGCACCGCCGACCTCGCGCTCGACAGCCTCGACCTAACCGACGTGGCCGCTGCGCCCGAGGTCTGGGAGCAGGTAGTCCACAAGCTTCGAGCCGATTTGATGCCGCCCCCCGGCAGACCTCGACCCGATCGGGCACGCTACGACGGGTTCCGAGTCTGGCTGGAAACCGCGCTCGACCGGGCGGCCGCCGCCGCCCCCGATCCCGGTCGGGTGCCGACGCATCGTCTCAACCGCGCCGAGTACACCAACGCCATCCGCGATCTGCTCGCGCTGGAGATCGAAGGTGAATCACTGTTGCCGGCCGACGACACCGGACATGGCTTTGACAACCTGGCCGGCACCCTGGCGTTGTCCCCCGCGCTGATGGAGCGCTACCTATCAGCGGCGCGCCGGGTCAGCCGACTCGCGGTGGGCGACGCGACCATCCCGGCAAGCTTCACCTCCGAGACCTACACGGTGCCGATCACGCTGGTGCAGAACGACCGGATGAGCGAAGACCTGCCGTTCGGGTCTCGCGGCGGTCTCGCGGTCCGTCATCGTTTTCCGCTCGATGGAGAGTATGTGATCCGGATCCGGCTCACGCGCAGCGTCTACGAATACATCGTGAATCTCGACGAGACACACGATCTCGACGTGCGGGTCGATGGCCAACGGGTGGCCCGGTTCCAGGTGGGCGCCGAGCAACCCGGCACCCCGGCGCCGGTCAGCTTCTCGGGCACGTTTGTCGCCGCGGGCGGAACCGGCTACCCGACTCAGGCGTGGGACGATTACCGGACCTCGGCGGACGCGGGACTCGAGGTGCGCTTCCCTGCGGCCGCCGGCACCCGGATCGTCGGCGTCTCCTTCGTCGGCAAGTCCTGGGAGGCCGAAGGCGTGCACCAGCCGCCACTCAGGGAGTACGGCGCGACAGTCACCGAGACCACCGACACGTCCTCGCGGCCGGAAGGGCCGGGTGTGGGCACGGTGACGATCGACGGACCATTCGACGCCACCGGCCCTGGCGACACCCCGAGCCGGGCCAGGCTGTTTGTGTGCCGCCCCGCTAGTCCGGCCGACGAGACGACGTGCGCCCGGTCGATATTCTCCACCTTGGCCCGGCGGGCATTTCGCCGCCCTGTCACCGATCGAGATCTCGAGCCGCTGATGCCGTTCTTCGACACCGGCCGGGCACGCGGCGGCTTCGACGAAGGTATCCGGACGGGGCTCGAACGAATTCTGATCGACCCGGAGTTCCTGTTTCGCATCGAGCGGGATCCGGTCGGCGCCGCGCCAGGCGCCATCTACCGTCTCACTGACCTGGAGCTGGCCTCCCGGTTGTCGTTCTTCCTCTGGAGCAGCATCCCGGACGACGAGCTGCTTGATCTCGCGGCCCGGGGTCGACTGAGCGCCCCCGACACGCTCGAACAACAGATACGACGGATGCTGGCCGATGCCCGATCGACGGCCCTCATCGACAACTTCGCCAGCCAGTGGCTCTCGCTCCGGAGCGTCCGGGGCATCACACCGGATCCGAACCTGTTCCCGGATTTCGACGAGAACCTGCGCCGGGCCTTCCAGCAGGAGACGACGCTCTTTCTCCGGAGCCAGCTCCGCGACGATCGGAGTGTCACCGAGTTGCTGCGGGCCGACTACACCTACCTGAACGCGCGCTTGGCCCGGCATTACGACATTCCGGATGTGGTCGGTAGCCGCTTTCGGCGCGTACAGCTCGGCGACGACCGCCGTGGGGGGCTCCTGGGTCATGGCAGCATCCTGGCGGTGACCTCCTACGGAAACCGTACGTCCCCAGTGCTCCGTGCCAAGTGGCTGCTCGACAGCGTGCTGGGCACACCGCCACCGCCGCCACCGCCAAACGTGCCCGCGCTGCCGGGCGAGAACGCCACCGGCACGCCGCGCTCGGTGCGAGAACGGCTGGCGCAGCACCGCCGCAATCCGGCCTGCGCCGCCTGTCATGCCACGATGGACCCGCTGGGGTTCGCGCTCGAGAACTTCGATGCCGTCGGACGCTGGCGCACCAGCGATGCAGGCGCTCCAATCGACGCCACCGCGGTGCTGGCCGATGGCACGACCACATTTCAGGGTCCGGCCGGGCTCCGCGAGGTCCTGTTGCGACGGTCGGACCAGTTCGTCGAAACTGTCGCCGAGAAGCTCCTCACCTATGCGATCGGTCGCGGGCTCGAGTCATACGATCGCCCGGTCCTGCGCGCCATCAGGCGGGGCTCCAGTGACGACGACCACCGCTGGTCGGCCCTGATTCTCGGCATCGTCAAGAGCGCACCGTTCCAGATGCGAAGGTCGGAATCATGATGATCACCAAGAAGGCGCTGTCTCGCCGCACGGTGCTGCGCGGGCTCGGCGCGACCCTGGCGTTGCCGTTGCTGGACGGAATGGTGCCGGCGCTCACCGCGCTCGGCCAGACCGCCGCCCAGCCAATCAGGCGGTTCGGCGTGGTGTATCTGCCGAACGGCGTCGTGATCGACCAGTGGACACCAGCCCTGGATGGCGCCGCGTTCGAACTCTCGCCGATCCTGCGGCCACTGACGCCGTTTCGCGACCGGCTGCTTATCGTGAGCGGACTCACCCAGAACACCAATGGACTCACCGCGCGGAGCGGGGCGGTCCATGGTCGCTGCGCGACGAAGTTCCTGACCGGCGCGATTCCGCGACCGTTCGGACAGGAGGGCAACGACTTTCGCGCCGACGTGTCGATCGACCAGCTCTTGGCGCGCGAGCTGGGCCGGCAGACCCAGCTCGGTTCGCTGGAGCTGTCGCTCGAGTCGGGTGACAAGGGCGCCGGCACCTGCGACGGCGGCTACAGCTGTACCTACAGCCACACGATCACCTGGCGTGGCCCCACCACCCCGCTGCCGATGGAGCACGACCCGCGCGTCGTGTTCGAACGGATGTTCGGTGACGGCGGCAGCACCGACCCCATCGCCCGCCGCGCCCGGCTCGCGGACAACCGCAGCCTCCTCGATTCGGTGACCGACAAAGTCGCCGAGCTCCGGCGCGGGCTCGGCCCGAGCGACGTCGGCAAGCTCGACGAATATCTCGACGCGGTTCGGGACGTCGAACGCCGAATCCAGACGGCTGAAGCGCAGAGCAATCGTGAGTTGCCGGTGGTCGACCAGCCGGCCGGCGTACCGGACACGTTTGCCGAACATGCGCGGTTGATGTTCGACCTGCAGGTGCTGGCCTACCAGAGCGACCTGACCAGGGTCATCACGTTCATGGTCGGCCGCGAATTCAGCAGCCGCACCTACCCGGAGATCGGCGCACCGGGCGGTCACCATCCGCTCTCGCACGAGCACAGCGCGGCGAGCCAGGAACAGCTGGTCAGGATCAACGTGCATCATGCGGAACAGTTCGCCTACTACCTCGATCGCCTGCAGTCGACACCCGATGGCGACGGCTCATTGCTCGACCAGGTGCTCCTCTACTACGGAGCGGGGATGAGCGAGGGAGACCATCAACCCTGGAATCTGCCGGTCGTGTTGGCGGGTGGCGGTGGCGGGCGGCTCT
This sequence comes from Vicinamibacterales bacterium, assembly GCA_030745255.1. Classification (GTDB taxonomy): domain Bacteria; phylum Acidobacteriota; class Vicinamibacteria; order Vicinamibacterales; family UBA8438; genus NP936. Next base: position 5,044 of record JASLOY010000054.1, on the reverse strand, counting down.
CGGGTGGCCGTCACCTGCGATATGGCGAGACCGCGGGCGGCGCCGGCGCGTACTCATCGGTCGAAGGAGGCACTCCCCTGGCCAATCTGCACCTCGCCGTGCTCGAAAAGCTCGGGATGCGCATGGACGCGTTGCATGACAGCACGGGGAGGCTGGAGATCTAGCCCCGAAGGAGACAGGAGGCAGGAGACAGGAGATAGGAGGAAGCCGGAGGGCTCCGCCAACTTCTGTTCATCCAGAACACGGTGACGACCAGCTCCTACCGGCGCGCGATTCAACGCGTGATCGTCTACATCGTCGCTGCTGCGGCACTGACCCACGGGTCGGGTCCACTCCACGCTCAAGAAGCTGTGTCTCCGCTGATCGAGGCGGCCAAGACCCAAGATCTGGACGCTGTGCGGTCGCTGCTGGCGGAGGGAGTCGACGTGAACGCACGACAGGCGGACGAGGCGACCGCCCTGCACTGGGCTGCGCATTGGGAACACCAGGCGATGGTGGATCTGCTGCTGCGGGCCGGCGCCGACGTGAACGCCGCGAACGATCTGGCCACGACACCGCTCATCATGGCGAGCGCGAGCGGCAACGGGGCGATCGTTGAGGCGCTGCTGGCGGCCGGCGCCGATGCGAACACGGCCCGCGCCAGCGGTGAGACGGCGCTCATGCTAGCCGCCCGCACCGGCAGCCTGCTGTCGGTGTCTGCCCTGCTCGCGGCAGGCGCGGACGTCAACGCGACGGAGTCGACTCGAGGACAGTCGGCGCTGATGTGGGCGGCCGCCAACGCCCACCCGGATATCGTCGATGCGCTGCTCGACCATGGCGCAGACGTGGGGGCGCGCTCGTCGACCGGCTCGCAGGTGTTCAACATGGGCGGCAGTCGGTCGGCCGGCTCGGCCTCGAGTGGCATCGCGCTCGAAGAGGTTCCGCAGGGTGGAAGCACGCCGCTGCTGTTTGCCGCCCGATCGGGCGATCTGGAATCGGCGCGGCTGCTGATTGCGGCGGGCGCCGACGTGAACGACACGGCGGCCGACGGCAACACCGCGCTGATCATCGCGGCCCACAGTGGGAGCGGCTCGGTCGCTGCCTTGCTCCTCGAGCAGGGGGCCGACCCGAACGCCGCCCCACTGGGCTATGCGGCGCTCCATGCCGCGGTGCTCCGCGGCACGCTCCAGGACCGCCGCCGCGCGTCCGAGGACCCTGGCGCCGGCGTACCGCTCGTGCGAGCACTCCTCGAGCACGGCGCGAACCCGGATGCTCGTCTCGCGAAAGGCACGCCCGTACGCCGCTGGAGCCACGATTTCGCGCTGATGGAACGCTGGGTGGGCGCCACGCCGTACTGGCTGGCTGCGAAATTTCTCGAGACGGAGATGATGCGGGTGCTCGTGGCCGGTGGCGCCGACCCGAGGCGTGCCAGCCGCGACGGGACGACACCGCTGATGGCGGCCGCCGGACTCGGCTACAGCCGCGGCGGCGGCAGCGCCTTTATCAAGGATCGCCGCGACTTCTCCTCCTACAACCCGGTCGAGTCCGCGGCCCAGGGCTCACAGATTCCGGCCGACGAAGAACGCCTCGCGCTGGTCGCGGTCACGACGGCGCTCGAGCTCGGGGCTGACGTGCGCGCCGTCGATCAGGCGGGGAACACCGCTCTCCACGCCGCCGCCTCGCACGGCATGGACACGCTCGTCAGGGCGCTCGTCGCCCAGGGGGCCGACGTCCGCGCGACAAACGCTCGCGGCCAGACTCCGGCGGCGCTGGCCGTCTATTCCGACGGGATCGCGGGTGACCGGCGTGTTCGGGAAGGCACGGCGGCGCTGCTGGGCGAGCTGGAGGACACCGCACATCCGTCCGAGCCCCACCGTCATGCCGAAGCCCGAACGCTGACGAACCCGGTGTCTGTCTCCCCGGAATCGGTCATGGCAGGCGGCGCCGTCTACGCACGCGACTGCGCCGCCTGCCACGGCCCGACCGGTCGCGGTGACGGTCGACTGTCTGCCGCCACGGCCGCCTACGGTCGCCGGCCCCCAGACCTGACTGATACGGTCTGGCGGCACGGCGGCAGCGACGGCGAGATCTTCATGGCGATTCGCGATGGCTTCGCCAACGGCCAGGACCTGCTGATGGACGCGTTCCGGGACCGGATCACAGAAACAGAGACCTGGCACCTCGTGAACTACCTGAAGAGCTTCTAGGCATCCACTACACGTCTGACAGATAGTCAAGCTGCCCCGTGCTGTCGCCGAATTGCTCGACCGGAATTCCGAGCTTGTCGAGCACGGTGACGTGGAGGTTCGCCAGCGGGGTCTCGCGTGGATATTCCAGATGTCGGCCGCCCTTCAGATGCCCTGCGCCGCCGCCGGCAAGCAAGGTGGGCAGGTCGAGGTGGAAGTGTAGGTTCCCGTCGCTGATGCCCGCCCCATAGACGAGGAGGGAGTGGTCCAGCAGCGAACCGTCGCCGTCCGGTGTCGCGCGCAGCTTCTCGAGGAAGTAGCCGAACTGCGCAATGTGGTGCGTGTTGATTTTCGCCAGCATCGCCAGGTTCTCGGGGTCGTTCTGGTGATGTGAATAGCCGTGGTGCCCGCCCGGCACGCCAATCTCGGGAAATGAACGACCGCTGACCTCCCGGCCGAACATGAAGGTGCTGACCCGCGTCAGGTCGGTCTGATAGGCCAGGGTCAGCAGGTCGAACATGAGCCGCGCGTGCGTCTCAAACGTGCCGGGTATTCCGATCGGCTGCTCCACGACCGGAATCTCCCGGTCGCTCTGTTCCTCCGCCTTCTGAATTCGTCGCTCCACGTCTCGGACGGCATCCAGGTACTGATCGATCTTGCGACGGTCGCCGGCGCCAAGACGACGCCCGAGCTGGGTCGCCTCACCGGTCACAAAGTCCAGGATGCTTCGGTCCTGTCGACGCCGCGCCAGCCGGGCGGCCGCATCGGTGCTGTCGGCAGCACCGAACAGGCGCTCGAAAACCGCGCGCGGGTTGTTCTCCATCGGCAGCGGCGTCGTCGGGTTGCGCCAGGCGATCGTGTTGGCATACGCGCAGCTGTAGCCTTGGTCGCAGGCGCCCAGCACCTCGACCGAGTCGATCGCCAGCTCGAGTGACGCCAACTGGGTCTCCTTGCCCAGCTCGCGGGCCGCGATCTGATCCATCGAGACACCGGCACGAATATCCGGCCCCTCCGTCTTCTTGGCATGGACGGCGGTCAGCCAGGTCGCGGCGGCCCGTGCGTGGTCGCCGACTCCCTCACCCTCCCGCGGGATCGCGGGCTTGTCGGCCAGCCCGCTCAACACGCACACCTGATCGCGCACCGGAGCAAGCGGCTCCAGAATCGATGACAGCTCGAGCGTCGTGCCTTGCGCCGTTGGAGTCCACGCCCGCATCTCGACCCCGTTTGGCACGTAGATGGCGCCAAGACGTCGCACCGGCTGCGCGGCGGTGGCCCGCAGTGGGGCCAACGCCGGCACCATGCCGTCGAGCAACGGCAGCGCCAGAGTGGCGCCGAGCCCACGCAGCACCGTCCGACGAGGGAGATACCGTTTCGTGATGATCATGGCTGCTCGCAACGCTCCGCCTCGAACCTGCGACTGAGCGGCAGCCGGCGGCAGGCTGCGCGTCGCGTGGTGACACCCGTCAATGGTCCCGCTACGCGGGAGAAGCCTCACTCAGCCTACGGCCCCGGCCGTTCGGCGCCCCCATTGTCGTCGTCGGCGCGCCGCATCTGAAACGGCATGCTTCTGACGATGCCCAGAATCAACGACGACCATCGGTGACCGTCCGGCTCGGCGTCGCGCATAATCTGCCGCACCACCGGCGCGTCCTGCGACTCGAGGCCGCGGCCGAGCGCGTAGGTCAACAGTTTTCCGGTCACCGTCCGAGTGAATTCTCCGGCCCAGGGCTCGGCGAGCAGGGCGGCGCGGAACGTCGCCGGACCGTCGAATGGCGCGCCGTTCGGCAAGGTCCCGGACGCATCGATCGTCGCGCCGCCGCTGCCGTTGGTCGTACGCCATCGGCCGACCGCGTCGAAGTTCTCGAGCGCGAACCCCAACGGATCGATCCGCGTGTGACAGGTCGCGCACACCGGGTTGGCTCGATGCTGCGCCATGCGCTCGCGCATGGTCGCCGGCCGCTCCCCGTCCCGACGCTCCTCGAGCGCCGGTACGTTCGGTGGTGGCGGTGGCGGCGGCGCGCCGAGCAGGTTCTCGAGCAACCACTTGCCTCGCACCACCGGGGACGTGCGATGCGGATAGGACGTCACGGTCAGGATGCTCCCCTGCCCGAGCAGACCGGCACGCCGGTCGTCGTTCGCAGGCCAGGTCACTCGGCGGAAGTGGCTGCCGTAGACGTTCGGCATCCCGTAGTGCCGCGCCAGTCGCTCGTTCACGAAGGTATAGTCGGCGTCCAGCAGATCCCGCACACTCCGGTCGTCACGCAATTGGCTCTGGAGGAACAGCTCGGTCTCGCGACGGAACGCCGTCCGGAGATTGTCGTCAAAGTCCGGAAACTGCGTGGCATCTGGCGCCACGGTCGGCACGTTGCGCAGATACAGCCACTGGCCGCCGAAGTTCTCGACCAGCGCCCGCGAGCGTGGGTTGGCCAGCATGCGTCGCACCTGCGCCTCGAGCACGTCCGGATTGGAGAGACGCCCCGCGGTCGCCAGGTCCACCAGCGCCTCGTCGGGAATGCTGCTCCAGAGAAAGAATGACAATCGCGAGGCCAGGTCGATATCGCTGACCCGATAGGGCGCGCCGGGCGCCACATCCTCAGGCTGCCCCTCGACCCTGAACAGAAATTTCGGCGACACCAGCACCGCTTCGATGGCCCAGCGGATCCCATCTTCAAATCCACCAGCCTGGCGACCGGCATCATAGGCCGCCAGCAGCGAACTGATGTCCTCCGGGGTCGCCGGACGACGATACGCCCGTGTGGCGAGCCCGGCGAGGATCTCGCCGGCACATCGACGCTCTGCGTCCTGTTCGCTGCTGGTCGGACGGCAAGAGAAGATGCGCTGCCGTGACCCCGTGTCGGCCGGTACCGCGCCGTCGAAGG
>JASLOY010000549.1 GCA_030745255.1 Vicinamibacterales bacterium | reverse complement strand
AGGTCCGAGAAGTCCCAGCGACTCGTCGTGCAGAGCTCTTCTTGTCGGTCGGTCAGTGTCACGATCTTTCCCCCAGGTCATCGTGTTCGGCAGTCTGGGGCCTGACGCACCCAGAGTGTGTCACCCGAACGCCGTCGATCACAACAACGGGTCGGCGCGGGCGCCGTGCCGATGCGCCACGAGTTGACGGATACTGCTGAACATGAGTCGGACTCTTCGGCTGGTCACCTACAACCTCCAACGTGGTATCCAATACGAGCAGATTCGCGCGCATTTCTCGTCGCTGCCAGCGCTCCGCCAGGCGGACATCGTGGCGGTACAGGAGGCCCTGGTGCCGAAGGGCGGGACCAACACATTGGCCAGGCTCGCCGATGACCTCGAGGGCGAGTATGGGTGGACCTACCGCACCGTGATGTCCTACCCCGGCAAAGAGTATGGCAACGGGTTTCTGTTCCGGCCGTCGGTGGCACCGGTCGCCGACCAGGTCGTGCCGCTGCCGCGGGTCGGTCACTTGGGGTGGGTGGCCCGTCTGAAGACCGAGGGGGGCGCGCCGGACACCAAGTCGGCCTTCGCCCAGATTTTCAGCGTGGGTGGACGCCATGTGCGGGTCGTCAGCCTGCATCTCGATTTCGCCGGGGGTGGCGATCACCGCGTGCAGCAGCTCGCACATCTGCTCGGCGTGCTCGAACGGGCCTCGAGTTCAGACGGGAGTGCGATTGACGTGCTGTGCGGCGATTTCAACACCAGCGGACACCATCGCTCGAGATCTGCCCGAGTGCAGACCCAGCGGGTGCTCGACGTCGCGCTCGAGCGCGGGTTCACCGATTGCTCGGCCGCGGTGCCGTGGACCAGCGACCTGTTCTCGAGCATCGACGCCGCCGACCCGGCCCGGCGGCTCCTCGTGCTCGGTCGCGCGCTGGGATTGCGGTATCGACAGAAGCTCGACCACCTGCTGGTCAGGGGCGCGCGGCCAGTGGCATCGGCCATGGCGGTGGCGGCGCCCGGTCACACCCACCTGCCCGGATCGGATCATGTGCCGGTGGCGGTGGACTTGCTGGTGTAAGCCGACGCCACCGGCTCGGGTATCATCATGACTCGAGGAAACGGAGTTCCAGGCGATGATCACGATTCTCAATCAAACCTCCAGGTTTCTCAGAATCCCGCTGTCCCGAGGCAAGGTGTTGCGCCTCGGTCCGCGCAAGGAAGGTCAGATCTCCACCCAGGACGCCGAGCTCGACTCGGTGAAGCGGCTCGTCTCGGACGACGCCATCAAGATCATGGGCGAGGGCCCGCAGTCGGGGTCGTCGACGGCGGCCAACCCGTCGGTGCGCGCCAACGTGCAGGGGCATCATCAACGGGTATCCGGCGGGCGCCGCGGCGATCGCTAGGTTTCCGGGCGGGGCATCCCGCCTGGCGGCGTTGCTTCCGCGTTACCCAGACGGGGCTTCGCCCCGAACCCCACGCGGGTGCTTGTGGGGCCCCAATGCCCCACGCCGCACCCGCGGGGCGCGCATTGTCGCGCGCCTGGGGCGTTGCTCCCTCGTCGCGCCTTGCCAGCCGGGCGCCGCGCGCCGGCAACTGGGCTGTATAATCGGGCAGCATTCAACAGTTTTCGAGGAGGTTCCGAGAATGGCGCAATTCCCGATACGCCTCGCCTTTGGGCTCAGTCTGCTGGCGATCGCCGCGTCGCCGTCTGCTGCGCGTGCGCAGCAAGACGGTCGGTGGCAGACCTACGGCACCGAGAACGGCGAATGGCGCAGCTATGCGGGCAACATCGCCGGGCAGAAATACTCGCCGCTCGACCAGATCGACGCTTCGAACTTCGAGGAGCTCGAGATTGCCTGGAGCTGGGAGTCGGCCGACAAGATGGTGAGCCGGACGATGCCTGACGGCAGCGAGTGGTGGGCGCCGCTCGACACCATCGTCGAGTCGCTGGTCGAAGACACCCCCAACCTCTACCGCTCCGGCCATCTGCCGCGCGCGGGTGGCATGGCCGCCACGCCGCTCATGGTCGGGGGCGTCCTCTACTTCAACACGGCGCTGTCGCAGGGGGTGGCGGTTGACGCGACGACCGGCGAGACCCTCTGGGTGTTCAACCCCAAGAGCTACGAGGAGGGCACCACGCCGATGAGCGGCACCTTCCGCCAGCGTGGGGTCGCCTACTGGACCGACGGGGAGGGGGACGAGCTGATCTTCTGGGGCACCGGCGCCGGTCACCTGGTGTGTGTGAATGCCAAGACCGGACAGCCCTGCGCCGACTTCGGACCGGACGGCAGCGGCATGGTCGATGCCATGGTCGGGCTGCCACGTGCCAACAGGGAGGAGCGCGACTACCTGAACGCCCTGCTCTACGGCATTCACTCGCCGCCCATCGTCGTTCGCGACAAAGTCATTCACGGCTCACAGGTGGCCGACCGTCGCATCACCAAGGAAGCGGTGCCGGGGTGGGTGCGGGCGTGGGATGTGAAGACGGGCGAGCACTCGTGGGACTTCCATACGGTGCCGAACAGCGCCGACGAGTTCGGGGCCGACACCTGGCTGAACGAGTCGTGGCGCTACTCGGGCAACGCGAACGTCTGGTCGATGCTGAGTGGGGACAACGAGCTGGGCCACGTCTATCTGCCAACCGGGACCGCCACAAACGACTACTACGGTGCCGACCGCCCCGGAGACAACCTCTACTCGGAGACGATCATCGCGGTCGACGTGGAGACCGGGGCACGGGTCTGGCACTTCCAGGCGGTGCACCACGGGTTGTGGGATTACGACTTCCCGACCCATTCCAACCTGGTGGACCTCACGGTCGATGGGCGCGACATCAAGGCGCTGGTCCAGGTGAGCAAGCAGGGGTTCGTGTATGCGTTCGACC
>JASLOY010000548.1:2630-2870 GCA_030745255.1 Vicinamibacterales bacterium | reverse complement strand
CGGCGACTCATCAGCAGCTGGATCGTGGTGGTGGGCGTCGTCCTGATCATCATCGCTGTGCGCGCCTTGCCCCCACTGTGGCGTGGCATCGTCGATCTAGGCGTGACCGTCGCCCTGGGGTGGGGTGTCGCGGCCGTCTGGTATTACTTCGGGCTTGGCCTACGCGGGACGGAACTGCCAGTGTCTGCGGACACGCCCGGATCATGAATCATAGGCGGAGGCCACATTGAGCGCGTCGAT
>JASLOY010000548.1:0-2620 GCA_030745255.1 Vicinamibacterales bacterium | reverse complement strand
CCTGCGGTCCGACACGCTGACCCAGCCCACTGCCGCCATGCGCACGGCAATGACGCAGGCGCCGGTCGGCGACGATGTCTGGGGCGAAGATCCGACGGTGGCGCGTCTCCAGGAGCGCGCGGCAGACCTGCTGGGCAAATCGACCGCCCTGTTCGTCCCCAGTGGTACGATGGCAAACCAGATTGCGCTGCTCAGCCACTGCGACCGCGCTGATGAGGTGTTCGTCGGGGATGGCAGTCACACCGTGTTCTACGAGTCTGGCGCCGGGCCGGCCTGGGCTGGCGTCAGCTTCACCGTGGTCGGTCGCGACGGCCTCTTCACCGCCGAGCAGCTCGTCGAGACCATTCGACCGCCCGACCAGCATTTCCCGCGTCCGCGTCTGGTGGCGATCGAGAACACGCATAACCGCTCAGGGGGCCGCGTGTTCCCACAGCACGACGTCGACGCGATCGCCGAGGCGGCGCACGCGCGAGCGCTTTCGGTGCATCTGGACGGCGCGCGTATCTGGAACGCGTCTGTGGCCACCGGGTGCCCACCAGCGACCTTGTGTGAGCCGGTCGACAGTGTCTGTGCCTGCTTCTCGAAGGGGCTGGGCGCGCCGGTGGGGTCGGTGCTGGCCGGCGATCCGGACTTCATCGCTCGCGCGCATCGCTATCGGAAGATGCTGGGCGGTGGCATGCGTCAGGCGGGCATTCTGGCGGGAGCGTGTCTGCATGCCCTGGACCATCATGTCGAGCGCCTCGCCGATGATCACGACAACGCGCGTGTGCTGGCCGAGGCGCTGTCGAGTGTCGACGGGCTGAGCTGCGAGCCCGCACGGGTGGAGACGAACATCGTCAGGTTCGAGGTGACGTCCATGAGTGCGCGTGATTTCGTCGCCCTCGCCGCCGAACAGGGGGTCAAGCTCGCTGCCATCGACCGCAGGCGCGTGCGCGCCGTTACCCACCTCGATGTGTCCGCCGCCGACATACGCGAGGCCGCACTGCGTCTGAGCCGCGTGATCTAGTTCAGGCTCGCGCGCAGCGTCAGCCGGATAACTGTGCGACGAAGAAAGTTTCGCGAGTGCAGGGTCCCTCGGGTGTATAACGGTGGTGATCCGATCGGCCAACACGGATCACCCGGTCAATTTCCGTCTGCGGGAAGGTAGAGGAGAGCAGGTCATGAGAAAGCACGTTGGATGGTTCGGTATCGGGGTGGGGCTCGTGGTGGTGACCGCCTTGGCCGGTGCTGGCACGCAGGCAGCCGTGGAGCCGGCCGGCGACATCAGCGGTGTCGTCAGCAGCGCGAACGGACCGGAAGCGGGAGTCTGGGTCATCGCGGAAACCGATGATCTCGACACCAAGTTCCGCAAGATGGTCGTGACCGGCGACGGCGGGCGGTTCCTGGTACCTGAGCTGCCCCAAGCGTCCTACCGGATTTGGGCACGGGGCTACGGCCTGCTGGACTCCGAGGCGGTCACCGCCTCACCGGGCCAGACCCTCGAGCTGTCGGCAACCGTGGCTCCGACGCCACAGGAGGCCGCGCAGGTCTACCCCGCCAACTACTGGTACTCGCTGATCGAACCGCCGCAACCGACCGATTTTCCCGGCACCACCGAGAACGGGATCAGCCCGGCGCTCGCGACCCAGGGCCAGTGGATTGACATCCAGAAGCAGGGCTGCATGCTTTGTCACCAGCTGGGGAACCGCATCATCCGGGAAATCGACGACCTCGAGCAGTTCGACTCGGCACTGGCAGCCTGGGACCATCGTGTGCAGATGGGGCAGCGAGGGTCGCAGATGTCCAACGCCATGAACCGGTTCGGTCGCGAGCGCGGGTTGCAGATGTTCGCCGACTGGAGCGACCGGATCGCCGCCGGCGAGGCGCCCGAGGCGCCCCCGCGACCCGCCGGGGTGGAACGCCACGTCGTCATCACCATGTGGGACTGGGCGCCGGAGCAGGTCGGGTACGTGCACGACGAAGTGGCCACCGACAAGCGCAACCCGCAGGTCAACGCGAACGGGCCGATCTACGGGGTGGATGTCGGCAACGACTACCTGACGATCGTCGATCCCCAGGAGCATAGCTCGACGATGCTCAAGGTCCCGCTACGGGCCGACCGGTCGACGGTGCCGGGCATGTTTCCGTTGAGCGGTTTCGAGGCGTCACCGTTCCACGGGCTGGATGCGCCACACACGAACCCGGCCAACCCGCACAACCCGATGATGGATGACCAGGGCCGCGTCTGGATCACGACCCAGATCAGGGCTCGACCCAACCCAGACTGGTGCAAGGAGGGTTCGGACCACCCATCAGCGCAGTACTTCCCGGTGGGCCAGAGCGGACGGCAGGCTGGCTATTTCGAGCCGGACAGCCAAAAGTTCGTCCTGATCGACACCTGTTTCGGCACCCACCACCTCCAGTTTGCCGAGGACGAGGACGACACCCTCTTCTTTAGCGGTGGGGGTCAGGTGATCGGCTGGCTCAACACTCGGGTGTTCGACGAGACCGGCGACGAGCGGGCCGCTCAGACATGGTGCCCCACCGTCATCGACACCAACGGCGATGGCGCGATTACCAAACCGTGGAACGAGCCCCCCAGTCGAGCCCAGTCGATCCCCGAGACGATCGCCCCCGCGTT
>JASLOY010000547.1 GCA_030745255.1 Vicinamibacterales bacterium | reverse complement strand
CCTCGAGCAGGCTCTCATGCGGGTTATGTGATGTCGAAGGAGTCAGAAGTCAGCAGGCAGAAGTCAGGAGGAAGCCGGAGGGCTTCGCCGGTTTCCGGTTCCTGACGACCAGATGCGGCAGGACGATTATCAGGTTCATGGACGATACTCAGCGGGCGATGCGGGCCCGTCTCGACGCGGTCTTCGGCGGTCGGGTCGAGGAGCGGGTCGCGCTGACGCCGCTGACCACCTTTCGGACTGGAGGACCGGCCGACTGGGTGCTCGAGACCAGCGACCCGGAGGACCTGGTGGCGGCGGTGCGGGTGACCCGCGAGCTGGCGGTTCCGTTGACCGTGCTGGGTGGCGGGTCGAACGTGCTGGTCTGCGATGGTGGAGTACGTGGGCTCGTCCTGCGAATGCGTCATGGCCGAATCGCCACTGCCGGGCCGACCGGGGTGCGCGCCGACGGTGGGGTCACGATCAACGGTCTGGTTCGATGGACGATCCAACGAGGACTGGCCGGGCTCGAGCGGTGGGCTGGAACACCAGGCACGGTTGGCGGCGCGATCCGCGGCAACGCGCATTTCGACGGGGGGTTGCTGGGTGATATTGTGACGGCGGTCGGGCTCGTCGACCGCGAGGGCACGGTCTCCCGCGCGGCCCGGGCCGGGATGAGATTCGGGTACGACGAGTGTCGCGTGCAGCATACCGGCGAGCTGGTGCTGTGGGCCGAGTTCCTGGTGGCGCCGAGTGAGCGTGGAGCGTTGCGTACGCGGGCGCGGGAGTCGCTGGCGTTTCGAAAACGCACACAGCCACTCGACCATGCGTCGGCCGGCTGTGTCTTCCAGAATCCGCGCCCGGAGGACGGTCCGCTTCCCGAGGATGTGCCTCGCTCTGCCGGTGCGCTCGTCGAAAGGGCCGGAATGAAGGGCCGCCGGGTCGGTGGAGCGGTGGTGTCGGCAGTGCACGGCAATTTCATCGTGAACGAGGGAAGTGCTACTGCGCGCGACGTGCGCCGCCTTATTGAGCTCTGTCGGACGGCTGTGTTGGAGCGTTTCGGGGTCGCACTGCGCGAGGAATTGGTCTATCTGGGCGAGTGGCCCACCGAGAGTGGTTCGCGGCGTTCCCAGTCTGGCTGCGGAAACGAGGCTGGATGAGTCGAGAAACGAGGGCAAGATCGGGTGATGGACTCACGAGCCTGGTGGTCGAGGGGGGGCACCGTCTGGCTGGTTGTGTCGAGGTAGAGGGCAACAAGAATTCGGCGCTGCCGCTGCTGGCGGCCTGTCTGCTTACCGAGGAGCCGTGCGTGCTCAGCAATGTTCCCCGGATCAAGGATGTCGAGGTGATGGCCGACCTCCTGACCGGTCTCGGGGCAGAGGTGATCGGTGCGGGCACGACGACGTTGCGTGTCAGCTGCGCGCGGGTCGCCGGAGGAGAACCAGACCGCAGGCTGGTCGGGCGGCTTCGCGGGTCAGTGTTGCTCTGCGGTCCGTTGCTGGCGCGATTGGGGCAGGTACGGTTGGCGCCACCCGGAGGCGACTTTCCGGCGCGACGATCCTTGTCAGCTCATTTGCAGGCACTCTCGGCGATGGGTGTGCGACGTCGAGAGCAGACCGGCGCGGACTATGTGCTCGAGGCGCCCGACGGGCTCACACCGGCGTCGGTGTATCTCGAGGAGGCGTCGGTTACCGGCACCGAGACAGCCTTGCTGGCGGCAGCGGCAGCTCCGGGGGAGAGTGAGATCCGCCACGCTGCGTGCGAGCCACACGTCGTCGAGTTATGCCGATTTCTGACCGAGATGGGCGCCGAAGTGGAAGGCGCCGGAACCTCGACCATCAGGATCGCCGGTGGACGCCGGTTAGTCGGTACCGAGCATCGGTTGCACGGAGACTACATCGAGGCGGGGAGCTGGGTGGTTGCGGCGGCGGTGACCGGTGGGGAGCTCGAAGTGCGTGGCGCGTGCGCCGGCGACCTGGAGCCGATCGTCACGGTGTTGAAGCGGATGCAGGTCGACTGCGATCTCGACCACGACCGGCTGCTGTCACGACCATCGTCACCGGTGGCGGTCCGCCAGGTGACCACCGCGCCGTGGCCGGGGTTTCCCAGCGACATGGTCAGCTTGGTGAGTGTGCTAGCCACGCAGGCGCGGGGGCGCACGCTGATTCACGACTGGATGTATGAGTTACGCCTGTTTGCACTCGAACAGCTGAGTGGGATGGGCGCCGACCTGTTTCTGTGCGACCCGCATCGCATGATCGTCGACGGGCCGGCACCCCTCACGGGGCGGACACTCGATAGTCGGGATCTCCGGTCGGGCATGGCGCTGATTGCGGCCGCGCTGGCGGCGACCGGGACAAGTCGGATTCACCCGCTGGAAACGGTCGAGCGTGGCTACGCACAGCTGGTCGAGCGTCTGTCGGCGCTGGGGGCGAAGATCGAGGTCGAAGACGCGTAGCGTGGGATCGTCCGGTAGGAGCAAGCGGAGCAGCCTGGAGCGCGCTGCGTGAAGCGGGCTTACTGCGGAGGTGGCGGGCTCGTGGGCGGCGGTAAGATCGGGGCGGCGCCGGTGTTCGGCTGGTTGTTGGGCTGAACGGTGTTTGGCTGGTTCCCAAGTGTCGCAGGAGAAGGCAGGGGAGCCGCGATGTCCAGCCCTGCACCGGTGTCCCGCTCGACGCGAAACGCCCGCAGATCCGCTTCGTCGAGATCGAGCACGCGGATAATCCGCGGCGTCAGCGTGACGATGATGTCGGTCTCTTGCGTCTCCCGCCGACTGCGGGCAAACAGCCGGCCAATGACCGGCACATCACTCAAGCCGGGTATCCCTTCCAGCACTTCGCGCTCGTCGTCCCTGATCAGACCCGCAAGAATGTTCGTTTCGCCGTCACGTAACCGGA
>JASLOY010000546.1 GCA_030745255.1 Vicinamibacterales bacterium | reverse complement strand
CTGCACCGTCAGCCCGGAGGTCCGGTTGGTGCCCCCTTCGATCGCCAGATAGTACAGATGCCCCAGGATCGTCGCGTTGATGTGGAAGCCGCCGAAATCTTCGGGGCCCCGGAACAGGTTGGAGAAGTGGTCCGGGTAGGTGCCCGACGCGGAAAAGGGCTGGGGGATCTCCTGCGGGTCACGGAGCGAGCGTACCGGGATGCCGCTGTCTTCCCCGATCAGGTAGTCGGCGCGCAGCGGCCCGTCGCCCGCCTCCTGCGCGTAGAACTCGACCGCGGTGCCGAAGATGTCGGCGAGACCCTCGTCGATCGCGCCCGGAGCATTGGGTGGTGTGGTGTTCCCTAGCCGGGCGCTGTGGAAGTTCACTCCATGCGACATCTCGTGGCCGACGATATCGAGCGTCGTCAGCGGCTCGGGAAAGAAGTCCGGCTCCCCGAACACCAGCGCGCCGTTCGTCTCCGGGCCGGTCGGGAAAAAGTAGGCGGCGTTGTCGAGCAGAAGCAGCAGGTTCGCCACGATGATGCACTCCGGTGTCGACAAGGTGGGGTCGGTCGCCAGACACCGCTGCCCCGCGGCGATCATCGCCGGGGCGTCGTAGAGCCGGACGAACGCGTCGATCGGGCGGTCGTTGTTGCCGAGACCGGCCCAGCCGTGGTTGGTGAAGAAGTAGTCGTAGGTCCAGCCCATGGCGGCGTGGACGTCGACGACCCGGCCGGCGTCCCAGGTGTTGTCGGCATCGACCGAGAGGTCCTGGTCGGTCGCCGGCGCGGTGCCGAAGATCACCCCCTGGAACCGCTCGACGAAGCGGTTGGGGTCGGACTCCATGTCCAGCGTCCGGATCTCCGCCGGGCGAGCCAGATCGCGGGTGACGAAGGCGCCGCCGAGCGGCTGTGTCGACATCTTTTTGCGATCGCCCAGCACGCCGGTGCCGAGCCCGACGGTCTGGGTGCGCCAGTTGCCGAACTCGAACAGCACCTCACCGGTGTCGGCGTCGATGAAGACGGTGCGCATGTCCGACAATGTGCCGCGCCAGGTCAGCGCGTAGCCGACGTCGTCGGTCGGCAGCACCCAGAGCTCGGGGTCGCCGGTCGGCCCGAACACCGGGCCCCCCAGCTCGTCGAGCACCGCCCGCGCGGCCACGCCGGACAGGCCCGGCGAGGTGTCCAGATCGATGCCGGTGAACTGGGTGCCGAACACCGACGTGGTCACGCCGCCGTCGGTCTGCCGGTTGAGGTCGGCTCCGTAGACCGGGATCCCCTGGTAGTACTGCGCGAGACGCTCGCTCTGCCGGCCCGGCAGGAAGTCGTTCGTCCGGGTCTCGTACGCGCGCAGGTCGCCCGCGCGGAGCCGGCCGTCGATCGCGGCGTCCAGCTCGCGGAGCCCCGATAGGTCCGCCGCGCTGATCGTCTGCCGCCCCTGGTGCTCCTGCACCGCAACCGGTGCCTGCATGAGCAAGGCGACCGCGATTACGGCGACGGCGGAAAGGAAGACCCGTGATGCCGGCGATGGCTTCCCGCTTCTCCTGACGTCCGCCTTCGCTAAAGCTCCTGCGGACAGGCCTGACTTCTGACTCCTGATTCTTTGGAGCGCCACCGTCCTCCCC
Organism: Vicinamibacterales bacterium; assembly: GCA_030745255.1. GTDB lineage: Bacteria > Acidobacteriota > Vicinamibacteria > Vicinamibacterales > UBA8438 > NP936. The sequence goes on along the minus strand of JASLOY010000546.1, from coordinate 1,285 downwards.
CTCCTTCGATCGCTGGAATGATCTCGAGCTGGTCGCCTGAGCGCACCGTTTCGTCGATCCCTGACCGATCAAGCTGGCGATCGTTGAGGAACAGTATCACGAGCGGATTGAGGGTCCCGTCGGCGGTCCAGACCAGGGCCGCCAGCTCGGCATGCCGGTCGGTCAGCGCGCGCAGGGCGCTCTCGACCGTCGCCGCCTCGACTTCCACCCTGTCGATGCCGTCGATCCGGTCGGCGAAGAGCGCGGGAAGTCGAACCCGGACGCTCATGGCGCCGCTAGCGGGGGCAGACTGTCGATCTCCCGGTCGAAGACCTCCCAGACACGGTCGCTCAGGGCAGTGAAGAAGTCGCGGGTGACGAACGGCTCCGCTTTTATGGCCGGATTGGGGCTGTCGAACACCTGTGCCGGCATCGTGTAATCGTCACGCGCGTACCCCTGCTTGCGCTCCAGCCAGAGACCACGGATGAACGCGCGCCGAACCGCGCCGAGCAGCTCGTCGCGGGTCACCTCCAGCCCGACCTCCTGTTTCAGGCTGCCGGCCGCCGCCTCGGCACTCAGCCCGGAGAACTTGCACACCCCCAGGAGATCGTCGCGCACCATCAACAGCCCGCGCTCGGTGATTGCCTTGACCCAGTAGTCGAGCGACGTGTCCCCCTCGATGGCCACCAGCATGTAGGTGGCCATCGACATGTGTCCGCCCGCGATGGCCCACGGGTACCCGGGGTTGGTGTCCGGCACGTAGGCCGGCAGCTCGAGCCCCTTGCACTGCATGGCGTAGCCGGGCTCGCCGAGCTGCTCAGACAGCCGCTTCACCCCATGACCCAGCTCTGGAAGCTGCCCGGTGCCGACCTGCTCGATCAGCTCGCGGATCTTGCCGGCGTCGCCGAACGTGGCGCCGTTGAACACCGGCGCGTCGGGGTGCCGCGCGTTGTAGTCGAGGACGTAGTCGATTGTGGTGGCGCAGGAGATCGTGTCCATGCCAAGATGGTCGACCAGCGCTACGAGCGGCCAGACCTCGTGCGGGTCGTCGACCCCGGCGTTGGTCGACAGCAGGTTCAGCGGTTCGTAGTCGAACTTGGCGCGAAACTCGCCTTTGGAGCCATCCGCCTTCCGCTCGTAAATGTTCTTGTGACAGTTGATGCCGCATCGGTAGCAGGATTCCGCCTTGATGACGAAGGCCTCCTCGAGCGCGTCCCGGAACATCAGCTCTGGTTTACCGTCTCCATTGGGTCGGAAGTTGTTCTGCGGCACCATGTGGAACTGCTCGAGCGGCTCGTAGTTCGCC
>JASLOY010000545.1 GCA_030745255.1 Vicinamibacterales bacterium | reverse complement strand
GACCCCATGCCCACCGAGCAGGCACCACCAACGCTGGCCTTCACGCGGCGTGAGCGCCGTCTCATCGCACGGCTTCGCACACCGGCCGAGGTCCAGCGGTTCCTCAACGCACTGCCGTACAACACCGAGCCCCCACCCGGACGGGCCACGCTCCGCAGCTTCCGTGGCGTCGTGCGGCACCAGAGCGCTCACTGTCTCGAGGCGGTGCTGACCGCAGCCGTTGTGCTCGAGCAGCACGGATACCCGCCGCTGGCCCTGAGCTTCGAATCGGTCGACAAGCTGGACCACGTGCTCTTCGTCTACCAGCACAGGGGTCGGTGGGGCTCGGTGGCGCGGTCGCGGGACCCGGGGCTACACGGACGCAAGCCGGTCTTCCGCACCGCACGGGCCCTGGCGCTCAGTTATGTCGAGCCCTATGTAGACTTCACCGGTCGCATCACGGGGCACGCCGTCATCGATCTACGGTTGCTGGGCCGCTACGACTGGCGGCTTTCGGAGCGCAACGTCTGGAAGGTGGAGCGGGTGCTGCTCGAGTACCCGCATAGCCGGATTCACACGCCGGACCACCGTATCGACCGGTGGCGGGCGCGCTATCGTCTCTTCATGCAACGGTTTCCAGACCGGAAGCCGATGTTCTTCAAAGGCCAGGAGCGATGGAGTGAGCTCCCCGCCCAATTCCAGCGTGCGCGCGGTCGCGGCGACACCCGACAGGTTGGCGGCTCGACGGCTGCCCGCCGTCGACCCTGAGCGTCCCACGAAGCGGTGAGTCGAAGGGCAGCAGGATCAGTCCAGATCGAAGTCGCGCTCGGGCCGAGTGACCGGTTCACGCTGGGCCTGCTTGAGCGCCTCCTCGAAGCGCTTCGAAAGGGCGTCGCCACGGGTCTTTTCGGCGCTGACCGACTGTTCGAACAGCGCTTCCCGGCGCGCCTCCTCCTCGGCCAGAATACGTTGCGCCTGGTCTAGCTCCGGTTTGTCCTCTCGCTCCGGGGCACGGTGTTCAACGATCCGCTTCAGTTCGGTATCGATTATCTGGGCAGCGCCGCAGCAGGGACAGACCACCTCGAATTCCGACGACAGCTTGGCCATTCCAAGTTCCTCGCGTGACTCTGATTGCTATCATAATCCTCATGGGAGGTTCCTGCTACGACCTCTCCGCGCGGCTCGCAGCGGCCAGTGGTGAACGTCGCGCGTTGCACCGAGACGGGCGATGTGACCGGGTGACAAGGCGCGACGAGGAAAAATGCCGGCAGTATGTGACCGAGGAAGCAACGCCGTCCAGATGGGATGCCCCGCCCCGCGGGCCAACTAGCCTTCTTCTTCGTAGCCCTCTTCTTCGAGCGGGCTGACTCGTGTCGAAGGCCGGAGCGCTTCGCGGTAGTCGTAGATCGGCAGGCCTGCCACATGGAGCGTCAGGGCACAGCTGGGTGCTTTCCGATCGACCACGACCGTCACGGGACTGCCTTCAACGCCCTCACGAAACGCAAGACGGCACCCGCATGACAACTCGGCGTGGACGAACCCTTTTAGCATCGCGACTACTCTCTCCCGCGAATCATACTACAGCAGCCCACCGGGGTAGGACGAGAAACGCCGGCGCAAGTGCCGGCGTTTCTCCATCTCACGAACCGCGACAGGAACTCTCGTCAGAGCAGATCGGCGATATCCTTTTCGAACTCGTCCCGCGACGCGATGCCGGCATGGGTACGACAAATCGCTCCCTCGCGGTCGATGAAGAACGTCATCGGAATGCCCCAGATCGGCCCGTAGGCCTCCTGAAAGTCCTCGCGACCGAGTCCCACCAGCATCGGGTAGGTCACCTCGTATTCTTCGGCGAACGCCTGAATCTTGTCGGCCGTGTCATCGAGCGACAGTCCGACGACCGCCAATCCGTCGTCTTTGTGCTGCTCGGCGAACTCGACGAACCAGGGGATCTCGATCTTGCACGGGCCGCACCAGGTGGCCCAGAAGTTCAAGAGCACGACCTTCCCCTTCAGCGTGTCGAAATCGACATCCTGACCGTGCATGTCCTGAAGCGTGAAATCGAAGTTCGCCGGTCTGCTGTCGGCGTCGCAGGCGGCCGCCATCGTCTCACCGGCCTCGCCCACGGCGACATTGGCGTGCGCATGGGCGTGGGACGACATCGGGCCGAATGGCAGCGTCAACAACGCCAGAGCAGATGCCGCGATGCCCGCGATTATCCAACGTACCGTCATATGTGCAAGCTCCTCTTGTCCGGCCTGACCGACAGTGGCCTCACTGCCCCTACTGTCCACCCTCATAGCCTCGCATATAGGCGGCGACCTTGTCCATGTCAGTCGCACCCGCACAGACGAGCACATATGCCGCCTCATCATCCGACCATAACTGCGTCTGATGCCCCACCACCTCGAGGGACCGCTCGGCAAGCCGCTCGTCGGGAAGAACATAGAGCGACACCGACTGCCCCTCCACCTCATACAGCAGATGAGCGATGTGCCCGCCGTCGTAGGCGCAGCTGCGAACGTCCACCAACTCGATTTGCTCAACGTCGCCACCGGCCGGCACCGAGACGTCAAAACCGTGCTCTGTCGCCAGCCGCGCCTCGGCCTCAGCCGCGTCGAGCCGCGGATGCCCGGTACCGAACTCGTGGAAGCACTTCTCGTGGTCGATTGCCAATTGCGCCGCGAACGACGCCTCCAGCCGCTCCTGTTGTCCCGCCATGAACACGCCGACCACAGCCAGCAGCACGGTCGCCGCTATCGAGAGCGGCACCCACCGCCGCACGCGCAGACCACCCCAATTGTTTCGCGCAAGCGACGCGGACGACGGCACGGCGCCCAGGCACCGGGCGCGTAGCGCCGTCGGTGCGGGCCGCGTCAGCGTCGACGCATGCGAGCGCACGACATCCCGCGCGGACCGCTCGGCGTC
>JASLOY010000544.1 GCA_030745255.1 Vicinamibacterales bacterium | reverse complement strand
CGAATACTACCGGTACTCTCCCTCGTCACGCCTTGTCACCTGGGTCCATCACCGGTTTCGATGCGACGCGGGACATTCACCACGGGCCGCTAGCACGCCGAGCGCGGTGCCGAAGTGCGCGATATAATTTCTCATCCGATGACGAAGCGATGCTCGATCGGCGGTCTTGCGCTGGTCGTTGCTGCCTGGGTGGTCTGGGTTGCCGACGTGACGCTGGTTGCGCAGGGCTGGCCGCAGTTTCTCGGACCCCGACGTGATGGGACCTACACCGGCGCGAGTCTCGCCGGCGGCTGGCCCGAGGGTGGCCCGACCACGGTGTGGGAGCGGCAGGTGGGCGCCGGGTTCGCCGGCCCGGTCGTGGTCGGCGATTCCCTCATCCTGTTTCATCGTGTCGGGGGGCGCGAGGTGGTCGAGGCGTTTGCCGTTGGCACAGGGGAGAGCCTCTGGCGGTATGACTATCCGACGACCTACCGGGACGATTTCGGATTCGATGAAGGGCCGCGTTCGGTTCCGGTCGTGGTGGATGGTCGTGTCTTTACGTTCGGCGCGCAAGGTCAGCTGCACGCCGTAGATCTGCAGTCCGGCGCCAGGATCTGGAGCGAGGACACGCACGCGCGGTATGGCGTGCGCAAGGGGTTCTTCGGTGCCGCCGGGTCGCCCCTTGTGGAGGAGGGACGAGTCATCGCGAACGTGGGCGGTCGAGACGGCGGAATCGTCGCCTTCGATGCTGGCACCGGAGCAGAGCTGTGGACCGCCACGACCGATGAGGCCAGCTATTCGTCACCGGTTGGCGCGACGTTCGGCGGACGGCGTTACGCGCTGTTCTTCACCCGCACCGGACTCGTTGGTCTCGACCCAGAGTCTGGGGAGGTGCGGTTCGAGAAGCGCTGGCGCTCGCGTCTTGGCGCCTCGGTGAACGCGGCAACACCGCTGGTCAGTGACGATCTGGTGTTCATTTCCGCAAGCTACGGCACCGGGGCAGCGCTGCTGCGGGTGGATGGCGCGGCGCTCGTCGACGAGTGGCTCGGGGACGACAGTATGTCGAATCACTATGCCACCGCCGTGGTCCGAGACGGTGTGCTCTATGGCTACCACGGTCGTCAGGAGTACAGCCCCAGCCTGCGCGCCGTGGATCTACGGACTGGCGCGGTCCACTGGAGCGAGGACCGGTTCGGCGGGGGCACCGTCACGTTGGCTGGCGACCGTCTGGTGATACTGCGTGAGTCGGGCGAGTTGATGCTCGCCGAGGCATCGCCCGAGCGGTTCGCCCCGGTCGCGCGCGCCCAGATTCTTCCCGGTGTCGTGCGCGCCTATCCTGCCCTCGCCGACGGTCACCTCTATGCACGGAACACCAACACCCTGGTGGCGGTGGACCTGCGATGAGGCCCGCCAGGGTGGTATCGTGGTGCCACGCGACATGAGGCGAATACTCACACCGCTGACACTGACGCTCGTACTGGGGGTGCTGCCCGGTCTGCGAGCCCTGTGTCTCGACACCTGTCTGGTCACTCCGTCCGCGGCGGGGCAGGTCGCGTCCTTCGACGAGAAGGCGGCGAGCTGCCATGACGACGCGCCGCACTCGTTCCACCCTCCACCCGCATCGGCGCCCACATCGGACGATTGTCGTCACGGCGACGGCCGTACCGCTCAAGCGGTGCGGTCCGCGGGCAAGACCGCGCTGCAGGACCTCTCCCCAGAAGCCCACGCGGTGCCGATAGGTGTCTCGTTCAGTCATGTCGTCATCGCCCGGCATGTGCTCGTCTCCGGCACCGACGCCAGGCCAGTGACGCCCTCCTGGTTCGTCTCGCCGCTTCGGCTCTGATATTTGATACCTCCGTCATCGTGTTTCTCATGGCTCGCACGCGGCACCGAACCGCCGCGCGCGGTATCGCTCGCTGATTGAGAAGGTCGGCGCTGGTCCGGGGCATGTCGGCGGCGGACGCCGAGACGCACGGGACGACGTGTCGGCAGGGGGAATGGTTCAATGCGAACGAATAGACGCAGTTTTCTGAGAACGGCACTGGGCGGTGTAGGGGTGGCAGGCGCCGGTCAGGCGGTGACACGGCACCCCGTTGCCGGTCAGACCGACTCGGTGCAGACGAATGACGTGTTGGCCGGCCGTCAACCGGTCGCCGTCCAGACACCAGATGTGCCGACACCGCCGTACGAGCTGGACGGCGGCGTCAAGGTGTTTCATCTCGTGGCCGAACCGGTGCGCACCGAGTTCGTGCCGGGGCGGACGGTTGACGCGTGGGGCTTCAACGGCAGCATGCCCGGTCCGACAGTCGAGGTAAACCAGGGCGATCGTGTCCGCTTCGTCGTGGAGAACAGGTTGCCCGAGCTGTTTTCGATTCACTGGCACGGGCTCGAGGTGCCGATCGCGCTGGACGGCGTGCCGGGGGTCACTCAGGACCCGACGCCTCCGGGCGGGCGCTTCACCTACGAGTTCACGTCGCACCAGCACGGGACGTTCTTCTACCACTCGCACATGGCGATGCAGGAAATGATGGGGATGATCGGCCTGTTCGTCATCCACCCCACCGACCCGTACCGACCACACGTCGACCGCGACTTCGGCCTGGTCTTTCAGGAGTGGGCCATCCTGCCGAACAACACGGTTCCCAACACGCTCTCGATGGAGTTCAACTGGCTGACAATCAATGGCAAAGCGGGTCCGGCAACGACGCCGCTGCTCGTCCGGGAGGGGGAGCGGGTCCGGATCCGCCTGGTGAACATGGGGATGGACCACCATCCGATTCATCTCCATGGCCACACCTTCTACACGGTGGCCACCGAAGGGGGGCGGGTTCCGGAGGCGGCATGGCAACCCGGCAACACCGAGCTTGTCGGTGTTGCGCAGGCCCGAGACGTCGAGTTCGAGGCGACGCATCTGGGCGACTGGATGCTGCACTGTCACCT
>JASLOY010000543.1 GCA_030745255.1 Vicinamibacterales bacterium | reverse complement strand
GATGACGGCTAGGCGATGGGTGTTTGTCTCGTGTCTGGCGATAGTTGTCGCCTTTCTTGCCTACCGGATGGTTCGGCCGATGAACATCTTCGTCGTTGATGAGGCGTTCGCGCGTTCCATTCCCGTGACCGAGCCGCCGGAGGGTCTCCAGTCGCTTTCGGCGACCGAGTGCGGGCAATGCCACTCGGAAATATACGACGAATGGTCTGGGAGCATGCATGCTCAGGCGTGGACAGATCCCTACTACCAGGTTGACTTCGTGTTCGACCGGTCGCAGCAGATCTGTCACAACTGCCACACTCCGCTGCAGAACCAACAGGAGAACCTCGTGCTCGGGTTCCGGGACACCGCGTTTCGCGATCCGATTCTCGCCCCCAATGACGGGTTCGACCCGGTGCTACAAGCCGAAGGTGTGACGTGTGCCGTCTGCCATGTGCAGGACGGTGTGATCCTCGGGCCGTATGGCGACACCCGTGCGCCGCACGCGACACGGCGAGACCCGGCGATGACCGACGGGATCAGCGTCTGTGAGCGGTGCCATGTCGTGGCCGGAAGCCGGTGGGACACGTTCTATCGCATCCCCCCGTGCGGCACGGTCGCTGAGATCCATGAAGGTGACGTCAGCTCGCCCGATTGCACGGGCTGCCATATGCCAGAGGTGACGAGGCCGATCGCGACCGCTACCGCGGCTCGACGGGGCGGGCGGCATCTCTGGGGAGGGGGACACGACCCGGACGTCGTTCGACCGGCTCTCGCGATGGATCTCGACGTGCAGGTCATCAGCCGGGGCGACGGCAACGGCCGACAGGCGACGGTCACGCTGACCAATGTTGGCGCCGACCACTATCTGCCGACCGGCGTTCCCGACCGTCATCTCACGCTGGACTTCACACTGACGAGTGCGGATGGGACCGTGCTCGAGAGTAAGCGCCACACGTTGAAGCGGACCATCATGTGGCGGCCATTCATCGTCGACCTGTGGGACACTCGGCTGCCCGCCGGGGCATCGCAGGTCTACGGGTTCGAGTTTCGCACCGATGCGTCACCGTCGCCCGCTTGGTTCGAGGTGGTGGTCCGGTATCACCTGCTCGACGAGGCCCGACGGAAGCGTATCGGCTACGAAAATCGCGAGCCAATCTCCTACGTGGTCCATGAGCAGCGAATTCCGGTCTCCTGACTCCGCCGGTGGGCGATCGGCAGGATATTTTCCGCGCGGCCTGGCAGATTGCCAGGGTGTCGTCATCAGATGGCGACCCGGGCGACCAGCGCCTTGACCCCAGCCACACTTTTCTCGAAGGCCGACCGCTCTTCCGCATCGAGCGTGATCTCGATGATTCTCTCGACCCCGCCGCTGCCGAGGACCACGGGCACTCCCACAAAGCAGCCCCCGACCCCGTACTCTCTGTCGCAATAGGCGGCGCAGGGAAGCACCCGTTTCCGGTCGCGCACGATCGCCTCGATCATCTGTGTGACCGCGGCGCCCGGTGCGTGGTAGGCGCTGCCGGTCTGCAACAGCTTCACGATCTCGCCGCCGCCCCTGCGGGTGCGCTCGACCAGCTCTTGGAGCCGCTCGTGGGCAACGAGCTGGGTTACCGGGATACCTCCAACCGATGTATAGCGCGGCAGGGGAACCATGGCGTCGCCGTGGCCGCCGAGAAGCACCGTCGAGACATCCTCGACCGACACGCCCAGCTCCATCGAGAGAAACGCCCGAAAACGGGCGGTGTCGAGGATCCCCGCCTGCCCCACGACGCGCCGGGTTGGAAACCCGCTCGCTTTCCACCCGACGTGGACCATGGCGTCCAGCGGATTGGTGACGACGATGAGCACCGCGTCGGGGCTCAACGAAGCCGCCTGTTCAGCGATCGTCTTGACGATTGTCGTGTTGACATCGAGCAGGTCGTCGCGGCTCATACCCGGTTTGCGCGGCACGCCGGCCGTAATGACGATCACGTCGCTGCCAGCCGTGTCGTCATAGCTGGTGCTGCCGGTGATGCGACAATCGACCCGCTCGATGGGGCTGGCTTCGAACATGTCCAGCGCCTTGCCCGCCGGCATGTCGCCGGTCTGGGGAATGTCGAGCAGCACGATGTCGCCCAACCCCTTGAGTGCCGTCAGCTGAGCCGTCGTCTCTCCGACGTGGCCCGCTCCCACGATCGAGATCTTCGTGCGTGTCATGGCTCGTCTCCACGGCGCCTGTACACGGCCCGATGCCGTCCCAGCGCTTCCCATTTTGCTGTTGCCTCATAATCGTGCAGCATTCGTGCCAGCGAGACCCGTCCACAATAGCGGGAAGACGGGAGGGATCCGGGACGTGTGCTGAGGAATCCGCGACGATCTGGCGAGATCTTTCGGAACCGGCCGCTCCGTGATCAGCGGCCCGAGGCGAGGGCGGCTTGGAGCATGTTTCGCAGTTCTGGGGAAAGTCCGGTTCGGCCCACTTCCTGGCACATATCGACACCCAGGTCGAGGGTGGCAAAGAGTGCCTGGCAGCGCTCGCAGACCTCGCTCTGAGGCACCGGGAAGTCGACACCGCGGTCGAGCGCGTCCTGCTTCGCGGTCAGCAGGTCCAGACAGACCAGCTTGGCATGGTCGGGCGGGGCCGCGTCTTTACGCGGCAGTGTCTGGGCAATTGTGCGCCGCAGCATCAGACGCGCCCGGTGCACGCGGGTCTTGACCGTTGCCGGCTTCAGGCCCAGCACCCGTGCCACGTCGGCGACCCTCAGCTCGACGATGTCCTTGAGCACGAGCGCCATCCGAAGCGGCGTTGGCAGCCTCGCGATGCCGAGCTCGAGCGCCTCGACCGCCTCACGCCGGATCTGCGCGTCGAGTGGGCCGTCGTCTTCCGACGGCAGGTCGACGATCTGCCGCTCCTTGGATGGCAGCAGTGTTTCGATCGCCTCAAGACGGCGCGGCTCGCCGACAC
>JASLOY010000542.1 GCA_030745255.1 Vicinamibacterales bacterium | reverse complement strand
ACGTGCCGCGGTCATCGGGATTCCTGCCACGAATGCAGGCGGGCCCCATTCTGTCGTCTCGCTAGGGTGACTTTGGCGGGGGCTACAGCGCCCGGCAAGAGGACTGCTCACGTGTACACGTCAGCAGCTTTCTGTCGACCTGGTGGGAAATGTCACCGGGATTGGTGTGGAGTCGTCCGCGGCGACATGAGGGCTCGGGGATTTTCCCGCATCGAGTGGTGAACTTATTCACAAGCACCCCTTTGTCTCTCTCCGCGGCCCAGCGGACCAGAGACGCCAGTCAGCATGAGCGGGTGCGGGAGGAAGGGGTGAGGGGCGTCATGGGGCGCCAGAGTCGGCACTGTCAGGCTGAGGCATGACTGGCAGTTCTGACCGATGAACGAGCGTTCGCGCTCAACGTCGAGGGGGGGAAAACGCCGTTTCCCGGATGGCGTGACGGTGCCCTCCGATCCGGCCAGTCAATCCGGCAACGCGAACACGAAGATGTTGTTGCCGCTGCTGGGTCGTAGTTCAGGCGTCATGGCGCTCCAGCGCGAGGCGTTGCCGCCAGTTCCGGTGCCCGCCACCACATACTGTCGTCCGTCTACCGCGTAGGTGACGGGGAAACCGCTCACGGGCGACCCCAGGTTGACTTCCCAGAGCACGTCCCCGGTCTCGTCATCGAGCGCGCGAAACCGGCCGTTGATGTCGCCCACGAACACGAGGCCGCCGCCGGTTGCCGCGAGCGACATGGTGGCGGCGCGCTGCTCGTAAGTCCAGGCCGTCTCGCCGGTCTCTGCGGAGATGGCCCAGACGGCGCCGAGTTGATCCGTGCCGGGTGCCAGCTCGTTACGCATGCTGAGGCTATAGAGCGACCGGCCTCCATCGTCGAGTGGAGCCATCCGCGCGCAGGCATTCCGCAGCGGCATATACATCGTGTTCGTCCGCGGACTGTAGGCGCCCGCTTCCCAGTCTTTCCCGCCCATCGCGGTCGGGCAAGTCAGCACTTCCTGCCCGAAGCCGCTGAAGACGACCTCCGAGTTCTCGGTGACTGCGCCGGTCGCCCCGTCGATGTGACTGACCACGTTCTGCGTCACGGTGGGCGTCGCCCAGAGGAACTCGCCCGTTGCGCGATCGAGGGTGTACACGATGCCGGTCTTCCCGGGAATCCCGGTCATCACGCGACGCACCTCGCCCGGCTGCAGTCGCGGATTGATCCAGCTCACCACGGCCTGGTCCGGTCGCACGACCGTGTCGACCAGCAGTCGTTCGAACGGATGGTCGAGATCCCAGTGGTCGTTCAGGTGCTGGTAGTACCACACGATCTCGCCGCTGTCGGCATCCAGCGCGAGCGTCGAGTTGTGATAGAGGTGTGTGTTCTCAGCGCCGCCCACCAGGAACTTCGGGGCCGGTGAGGTCACCGAGGTACCGATGTAGAGGAGGTTCAACCCCGGGTCGTAGCTCGGCGCCATCCAGGTGCCGACATGTCTGCGCTCCTCGTAAGGCACGCCGCCCCACGTCTCATCGCCTGGCTCGCCAGGTCTCGGAATCGTGTGTCGCCGCCACAGCTCCGTCCCGGTCCTCGCATCGTGCGCCGTGATGACACAGGCGTCGGGTCCGGCCCCGGGCATGCAGCTGCGGCCCGAGATGACCTTGCCGTTCGCGATGATCGGCCCCGTGCTCTGATTCGCCGGATGCACCTGGTAGTCGAGGATCTCGGTCTCCCACACCAGGTCTCCGGTCTCGGCATCCAGGGCGAACACATACTCGTCGACACTGGTGTCGATGATCAGATTGTCGTAGATCGCCAGGTTCCGGTTCGTCGTGCACACCCCGGGCATGATGCGCTCGCACACATCGTCCGGCAGCGACCGGCGATACTCCCAGATGAGGTCCCCGGAGGCGGCGTAGATCGCCTGAATGACATCGCTCGGATTGGGCATGTACAGGACCCCGTCGTACACCAGAGGCGTGCCCTGTTGCCGCCCCCCCGCGCTGAGTGCGCGGGACCAAACGAGGCGCAGGTCGCCGACGTTGCCGCGGTCAATGTAATCGAGCGGGCTGTAGCCCCAGCCATCGAGTGTGCGCCGCCACATCAGCCAATCGTCGGGCGAGGGTGCCTGCAGCATCGCGTCGGTGACGGGGACAAACCCCGGCGGGGACTGGGCTTGGCCGACGAGGCCGCCAGCCGCATACGCCGTGACGACGAGGGCGGCGACAAGAAACTTCCAAGAGGTGACACCGCGACGCGTGCAGCACGTCGTCGACCGCACTGCCAGACCACGCCCTGAAACACCAGCCTGCGTCTGCATCGCTTGGCTCCATGTTATGCCGGGGCTCCGCTCCTGCGCGGGCGCGCATGTGCGCGCCGCCGGTTCCCCGACGTCCCCCCACATTTGAGTAGCACGCGGATTTAGAGTTCGATCTCAGAAGGAAGGAGATCGGACGTGAAGAAGCGGTTCACGGAAACGCAGATCATTGGGTTCCTGCGCGAGGCCGACGCCGGCGTGGCTGTGAAGCAGCTCTGCCGGAAGCACGGCTTCTCGGAGGCGAGCTATTACCTCTGGCGGAGCAAGTTTGGCGGCATGAGCGTCTCGGACGCCAAACGGCTGAAGGAGCTGACCACCGAGAATGCCCGGCTCAAGAAGCTGCTGGCGGAGTCCCTGCTCGAGAACGAGGTGACTCGGGAGGCGTTGAAAAAAAAGTGGTGACCGCACCAGCGCGGCGCACGGTGGTGCGGAGCATGACGGCGCAGGGGTTAAGTGAGCGGCGCGCGCTGGCGGTGGTCTGCATGAGCGCCTCGTCGTTGCGGTACACGCCGGCCCCCGATCGGAACCAGGCCCTGCGTGCCCGCATCGAGGCGTTGGCGCATCGTCATCGTCGCTATGGGGCCGGGATGATCTACCTGAAGCTGCGGCAAGCTGGCGAACGGGTCAATCACAAACGAGTA
>JASLOY010000541.1 GCA_030745255.1 Vicinamibacterales bacterium | reverse complement strand
CCTCGACATCCCGGAAACTCACGCTGAAACGGTAGTAGAGCCAGACAGCGTGACTGATGATGTCAGAGGGAAAGCGGTATCCGCGGTAGCGGGACGGCTGGCTCGTCATCGGGCTACTCTGCCACCTGCCGGCTGAACTTGACAATGCCCTTGAAGGTGATCCGAAGGGCGGAACCGGTGAGTCCCTCTGGAACGCCTAAGCCGTTCTGTGTGTAATAAATATTGGCGGTGAGGCAGGGATTCGAACCCTGGGAGGAGTTTCCCCCTCACCGGTTTAGCAAACCGGCGCCTTCAGCCTCTCGGCCACCTCACCGCACAGGTCCGAATGGTGGGACCGAATACTCGGTCCCGAACTTCTTACGATACCGCACCGCTTGGGCGAAATCGAGTTAGCGGATGACCCAGAGCTCTGTTTGTGGACCGGACAGGTACTCGGGTGAGGCATCAGACGTGATCAACATGTCCTCCTCACGCATTATCGTGACGGGCTGGTCGTCCCATTCTGGCACAACCGCGCTGACCTCGAATTCGAGCGACACCCAGTCGCCGTCCTTCAGGACGAATCGTGGGTGGTTGCCGTAGCGCTCCGGCCAGTCGTGAATCGCCCACATGCCGGCGTCGTGCACCCAGTAGCCCTGGACGTGCGAGTAGACCAGCGTGTCGATCCCGTCTTCGGCCGCCCGCGTCTCCGCCGACTGCTTGATCGCGGCACCGGCTCGGCCAACTTGCATCTCCTCCAGGATGATGGCGGCTGCGCGGGTCGAGTGTTCGAACGCCCGGACCAATCCGGTCGGAGGCGCGGTCTCCCCCGCGCGAAGCACGTAGGCCATCTTCTGCTGGTCGGCGACAATGCCGGACGTGCGGACGCCGAAGTCGACGTGAAGCAGATCGCCGCGCTCGACCACCGGATCGGCCGAGTCGTCGAGGGTGATCTCTCCGACCCGCTGCAGGTCGAGCGATGCAGGGAAGTTGAACTCGAAACCCTGCCGCTTCCATTCGGCGGTGATCCAGTACTGCACGTCCATGAGGGTGGTCCGACCTGGCGTGATCACCTCGTTGGAGAACGCACGGCGCAGAATGGCGAACGTCGCCGCGCTGGCCTCGCGCTCGACGGCGTCTTCGGCCGGTGTGTGCACCGACGCGTAGTCGACCACCAGCGGCTCGGACGAGATCAGCCGGTCGCGGAATGGCGCGCCGACGGCATCAAGCAGATACGCCTTGAGCTCGGCGGTCAGCCCGTCGGCCATGCTGATGGTGCGCGACTGGTTGATGGCGATGCGGCGCGGGTCTCGCGCTGCGACGTACTCACGCAGATGCGGCTTCAGTCCCTCTTCGCCGTACAGCATGATGGTGTCGTAGAACCGGTCGAGATGCCCGCTCAGATGGGTGCCGAGCGCGGTCGTCTCGAGCGTATCTCTGGAACCGGCATCGAAGAAGAGATAGGCGTTGCGGTGGCCATACCATCCGGTGACGCCGTAGCCGCCAAACAGCTCGACCAGCGGGTCGGGCGCGTTCTCACGGCTCAGGATGATCCAGAGATCGATCTCGTGCTGCCGCATCAGCGGAAGCAGATGCTGGCGCATCTTCTCCGCCTTGATCGTCCACTCGCGCTCGGTGCGCGCGCGAATCAGCTCGGGTGTGATCTGCGCGCTGGCGGGACCGGCAAGCAACGCGAGACCGGTCAAGGCGACGCCGAGTCTTTGTAGAAACATCGGTGTGAGCTTGACGAACGCACCCGGAAAGAAGACCCACGACGCCGGGTCGACCAACGTCGTGGTCCCAGGGCGCCTGAAGCCCGTAGCCCGAAGCCGACGAGCGGTCGAGAGTCTCTCGGCGACCGCGAGCCCGCCTCACCCCCCGTAGGTGATCCGGTAGATTGCGCCGGCGCTGTCGTCGGTCACCAGCAGGGCGCCGTCGGGCATCACCTGGATGTCGACCGGACGGCCCCAGGAGGTGTTGTCCGGGTCGAGCCAGCCCTCCGCGAACACCGAGTAATCGGTCACGCGGTTGCCGTCGAGCGTCGCCACCGTGATCCGGAAGCCAGTGTGACCCGCCTCCGGACTCCGATTCCAGGACCCGTGCTCGGCGATGAAGATCTGGTTCCGGTATCGCTCGGGAAACATCGACCCGGTGTAGAACCGCATGCCGAGCGACGCCACGTGCGGTCCCAGCGTCTGCGCCGGCGGCGTGAACTCGTCGCACCCGCGCCGCTCGCCGAACTCGGGGTCCGGGATGTCGCCCTGATGACAGAACGGGAACCCGAAGTGCATGCCGATCTGCGGCGCATGGTTCAGTGTGTCGCCCGGCCGCTCGTCGCCCAGACGGTCACGCCCGTTGCTGGTGAACCAGAGCTCGCCGGTCTCAGGGTGCCAGTCGAACCCGACCGAGTTGCGGATCCCGTGCGCGAACACCTCCTGGCCGGAGCCGTCCGGGTTCATCCGGTTGATGGTGGCAAACCGCATGTCCTCGCCGGTTCTGTCGCAGATGTTGCAGGGCGCCCCGACCGGCACGTAAAGCTTGCCGTCGGGCCCGAACCTGATGAACTTCCACCCGTGCGCCCGCTCCGACGGAAAGTCGCCCCCAACCTGGACTGGCTCCGGCGGGTTCTCGAGCCTCGCCTCGATGTCGTCGTAGCGCAGAACGCGGTTCAGCTCGGCGACATACAGCGACCCGTCGCGAAAGGCCACGCCGTTGGGCATCATCAATCCGCTGGCAATCGTGATGACGTCGTCCGCCTTCTGGTCCTGGTCGCGGTCGAGCACGGCATACACGTTGCCGGCCTGACGCGTGCTGACGAACAGCGTACCCGTCGGCGACAGCGCCATCGACCGCGCGTTCGGCACATCGGGGGCATAGACCTCGATCAAGAACCCGGGTGGCACGGTGATCTTGTCGAGCGGGATCTGCTGCGCACCGGCGATGCCGGCACCGACGACGAC
>JASLOY010000540.1 GCA_030745255.1 Vicinamibacterales bacterium | reverse complement strand
ACTACCGAGGCATCCGGTTCGCTGCGTTTGCCCAGAGCGTGGCCGCCGGCAGTCTGTTGCTGGTTGGGTTGGCGTTCTTCGTGCCTGGCAGCGTGGGCGGTGATACGGCCAATCTGGCGCCCTTTCTGACCGGTTGGGAAGGTGTCCTCCGTGTGGTCATCATGACGCCGTTCCTGTACGTCGGGTTCGACGTCATTCCCCAGATTGCCGAGGAAATCGACATTCCGTTCCGCGCGGTCGGCCGGATTATCGTCGTCTCGATTGTGATGGCGCTGGTCTGGTACGGGCTCGTGCAGTGGACCGTCGGACTCTCGCTGGCACCGGAGACCCTGGCCGATCGGGAGCTGCCGACCGCCGATGCGATGAGCGCTATATACGGCAGCCCCTGGGCAGGGCGCGTGCTGGTATTTGGAGGGCTGCTGGGCATCGTCACGAGCTGGAATGCGTTCTTCATCGGCGCATCGCGACTGCTGTTCGCCATGGCGCGTGGCGGCATACTGCCGCCGGTGTTCGCCCGACTGCACCCGCGCTACGAATCGCCGGTGGCGGTGGTCGTTGTACTGACGGTGCTGACGGCGGCCGCGCCGTTCTTCGGTCGTCCGGCGCTGGTCTGGCTGACCGATGCCGGGTCGCTGGCGACCGTGGTGGCCTATCTCCTGGTGGCCGTTTCCTTTCTGGTGATCCGACGCCGGTATCCGGAGCTCCGACGGCCCTATCGAACCCCCGCCCCGTCGGTGGTAGGATGGCTCGCAGTCACGACCACTGTGTTCTTCGTGCTGCTATACATGCCGTGGAGCCCGTCGGCGCTCGTGTGGCCCCAGGAATGGGCGATCGTGCTGGCCTGGGTTGGCCTGGGCGCGGGGCTGGCGTTCGGGATGCGACGCCGCGTGGCGGCGCTGGGCGCCGGGCGGCAGGCACGGCTGATTCTGGGTGACTACGTCAAGGAACTGGGTCTCTGAGGATGCGCATGCAGTTGAGAGGCAGGAGAGGTCGGAGCGCTTCGCCGCGTTCTTTGTTCCGACGGCTCAGCGTCTTTGTCCTGGTGCTGGCGGCGGTGGCAGCTGCTGCGCCTACAGACTGGATGGTCAGCGCGGGCGCGCTGACGACGGTCGAAACCACCGGGGCGCTCGAGCCGGCGGTGGCGCGCATGGCCGAGCTGCCGAGGATGCGATCTATCCTGGTGTCGGTCGACGGTAAGCTGCTTGCCGAGCAGTATTTCAACGGGGCCGCGCCGCATCGGGCCGCCAACCTCAAGTCGGCGTCGAAAAGCATCATCTCGGTACTGGTCGGGATCGCGGTCGACGAGGGGCATCTCGACGGTGTCGACACCACGATCGACCAGTTCTTTCCAGAATATCTGGATGACGCGACGAAGGACCAGATTACGGTCGAGGATCTGCTCACGATGCGGTCAGGTCTCGAGACCACCAGCAACCGCAACTACGGACGCTGGGTGCAGAGCGGCAACTGGGTGCGGCACGTGCTGACCCGGCCCCTGGTGGCACAGCCGGGCACCCGCATGATCTACAGCACCGGTAGCTCACACCTGCTGTCGGCGATCATCACCAAGGCGTCCGACATGGACACGCACAGTTTTGCGCGCCGGTATCTTGGCGAGCCGATGGGGATTTCGGTGCCGCGCTGGACTGCCGACCCGCAGGGGATCTACTTCGGCGGCAACGAGATGTCGATGACGCCGCGAGACATGCTGGCGATCGGCGAGATGTATCTCAACTGCGGTCGCGTCGGCACCAGGCAGATCGTTTCCGAAAAGTGGGTGCACACGTCTATCGAGCCGCACGCGACCCGAGACTGGCGCCCGGAGCGTGCATACGGCTACGGCTGGTGGGTGCGCGACCTGTATGGCTACGACGCGTTCTACGCCTGGGGCTACGGCGGGCAGTTCATCTATGTCGTACCAGATCTACGGCTGGTGACGGTGATGACCTCCTCGCCCAACCCGGGGCAGGGCCTGCGCGCCCACCGAAACTCCCTGTACCGCCTGATGGAAGAGGAGATCGTGCCGGTGGTGGCGAGAGGGATCTGAGGTGCGCTCTGAGAAGTCAGGAGTCAGAAGGCAGAAGTCAGCAGGAAGCCGGAGGGGCTTCGCCCGTCCGAACCTTCGGTTACCACGTCACTGAGGAACTTCAACATGGTCGAGAGTGTGAGGCATTGGGGAGTAATTGCCGTGCTGTTGACGGCTGGTGCGTGCGGTGGGGCTGAGCCGGTCGAGGAGGCAATGCCGGAGCCGGAACCGGCCACGGCCGTCGACACGGGCGCCGGAACCATCGTGCGGCTCGAGCCCGCGTTCGACGCGCTGGTGCCGGCCGACGCGCAGATCGAGAAGCTGGCCGACGGTTACGGGTTCACCGAGGGGCCGGTGTGGGTCCGGCGCGGCGACCCCGGTCCGTATCTGCTGTTCAGTGACATCCCGAACAACGCCATCAGGAAGTGGTCGCCGACCGAGGGCCAGTCCGATTTCATGAATCCGGTCTTCGAGGGCGACCCCGAGGGGCGCTCGGTCGGGTCGAACGGGCTGCTGATCGACAGCGAAGGGCGCTTGATCCTCTGCGAGCATGGGAATCGGCGCATCTCGCGCATCGAAGCCGACGGCAGCATCACGGTGCTGGCGGACCGCTACGACGGTAAGCGCCTGAACAGCCCGAACGACGCGGTCTTCCATGCCAACGGCTGGCTGTACTTCACCGACCCGCCCTACGGCCTGGTGGGCCAGGACGAAGACCCCGACAAGGAGCTCGACTTCAACGGCATCTTCCGGTTGAGCCCTGAGGGCGAGGTCGAGCTGCTGGCGAGCGACCAATCTCGCCCGAATGGCATCGCGCTGTCACCCGATGGGGGTACCCTCTACGCGGCGAACTCCGATGGGAACGACAAGGGGTGGTATGCCTACGACGTGCTCGATGACGGCACGCTTGGTCC
>JASLOY010000053.1 GCA_030745255.1 Vicinamibacterales bacterium | reverse complement strand
GCGCCGAATCCACCACCCGAAGTCGACACCCTTACTGTCAAACTGGATGTCGGGGCCGTATTGGTCAGTACGCCCCTGCAGATTCTGAAAGGAGTCCCTACGGGCAATACCGCTGAGGCCCTCGATTGCCTGATTGAGAATTGTCCCCGGTCGTTCCTCCGAGGGCCTCTCTCGCAATGCCGCACGCTGATTCGCCAGGAACGGGTTGGCCAGCGCGCCACCGTCACCCGGGTCCGCGTCGGGGTCGTCAGGCACCGGCGCATCAGCGACGCCGTCATCTGCGCCGTCGACCGGCTCACTCGCATCGAGCTCGCTCCCGTCCAGCTCCGTTCCGTCCTCGGCCACCGGATCCAGACCGTCGGTTGGGTCCTCAGCCTCGACGAACTCGAATGTATTCCCGTCGGCGTTGGGCAGATCGTTGACTGGCGTCTCGGCCTGAAGCGGTGACTGCGCGACCCGGTCGATGTCCGACAGGTCCGCCTGAAGCGGAGGCTCCGGAGCAGGTGTGTCGACGAGCGGCTCCACAAAGATGAACTCGGGTTCGCGCTGGCGTGCTTCGAGCTGCGCGAGTCGCTGCTCCTCGACCATTTCGGCCAATCGCTCCGCCCGGCGCTCAGCCGCGTTCTGCATGAACTGCAACCGGGGCGCCACCAGCACCAGCACGACAACCGCCAGGTGGGCAAACAGCGACAGGAGGCCGCGCTCGCGCCACGACATGGCCGACTCGATCGTCGGCGTGTCGAAACGGCGTTCTTCAAAATCGAAATACATGTACGGTTGGAGTGCCCTGCGCCAGTATACCAGCGGGTATGCTAGCGCCGCTGGGCCACAACGCACTGAACGTCAGGCCCCATTCGGCTTCTGGCCCACATAGAGATAGACGACGCCACACGTCAAACGGTCTACACACACACCGGAAAACCCGGATGCCCGCAGCAAGCCCACAAGCGCATCGGGGGTGAGAAACGCGCTGACCGACGCCGGGAGATACGCATAGGCCTCAGTGTGTCTCGACACCCGACGTCCGATCAACGGCAACACCCGTTGGAAATACCACAGGTAGAGAGACCGGAGCACCGGCACACGAGGCTCTCCGAACTCCAGAATCGCCAGTCGCCCCCCCGGTTTCAACACCCGGAACATCTCCTCGACCGCTCGGGTCGTGTCCTCCACATTGCGGATCCCGAACCCGACCGTCACGGCATCGATCGTCTCCGATGGGCACGGGAGCCGGCAGGCGTCACCCCTGACCAACCGCACGATGGGGCTCAAGCCAGCCGACCGCAGCTTCTCGTGGCCCAGCGCCAGCATCGCGCCGGCAAAGTCGACGCCCAGGACGGCCCGTGGCGCTGGCCGATGGCGTGACGCGGTCATTGCCAGTTCGGCCGTGCCGGTACAGACGTCGAGCACGAGGGCCCCGTCGCCGAGGTCGAGCGCCGCGACGGCCAGGCGGCGCCACCGACGATCGAATCCGGCGCTCAGCAGGTGGTTCAGTTGGTCGTATCGATGCGCGATGGCATCGAACATCCCCGCGATCCGGCGGGGATCCTTGTCGAGCGACGGCCCGTCAGGCTCGGTTGCCGGACCCTGCTGCGACGCGGCGCTCATCCGGCCCACGGAGGATACAGCTCGTGGGAAACACCCAGCGCTCCGAGGATCTTCCCGGCCATGAAGTCGGCCAGGTCGTCGAGCGAGCGCGGTCCCTGGTAGAAGGCCGGCATTGCCGGCAGCATCACCGCACCTGCCTCGGCAGACGCCACCATGTTGCGCAACTGCGGGAGACTCATCGGTGTCTCGCGCGGAACGAGCACCAGCGGACGCCGCTCTTTGAGCATGACGTCGGCGGCCCGCTCGATGAGCGTGCGGGACAGGCCGTGCGCCACCCCGGCCAGCGTCTTCATGGAGCACGGCACGATCGCCATCGCCTCGCACGCATAGCTTCCGCTGGCAATCGACGCCCCTACATCGCGGTTGCTATGCAACGTCACGGTCCCGGCGCGCACGTCGTCACCGTAGCGTGTCGCCAGATACTCGACCAGGACCTCGACCGCCGCGGCCTCGCCAAGCTCTTCGCGGAGCAGCCGGCGGCCGAAGTCGGACACCACCAGCTCGAGCTGACACCCGCTGGCAAGCAGCGCGGCGACCGAACGCACGGCATAGAGCGCGCCACTGGCGCCGGTAATACCCACCGCGATGCGTCGCCCAGGTCTATCCGACATAGATCGCGGCGGCCGTGGCCGCCAGATAGAACAACCCGACATAGCCGTTGAGATCGAACGCCTGCTTCACTCGGGAGAGATCGTCCGGCCGCACCAGGGACTGCTCGTAGGCGAGCAGCAGCGCCACACCGGCCACCCCGGCGAGATACGAGAAGCCCAGCGGCGTCACCAGCGCCACCGCGGCCAACGCCATCACAGCGACCAGATGCAACCAACGTGCGATCCGGAGCGAGGCCCGAACACCGAACCGCGCCGGAATCGAGCGCAGTCCCTGAGCGCGGTCGAACTCGAGGTCCTGGCAGGCGTAGTAGATGTCGAAACCCGCGACCCACGCGCCGGTGGCAATCGCCAGCAGCCACGGCTCCCATCCCCAGCGTCCGCCGGCCGCCAACCACCCGCCAACAGGCGCAATAGCCAGGGCGACGCCCAACAGCAGCTGTGTATACGTCGTAAACCGCTTCGCCAACGAGTACGAGAAGACGATGGCGAGCGCGACGGGCGATAGTGCCAGGCAGATCCAACCTAGCTGAGTGGTGACGAGAATGAAGGCTCCCGACGCGACAACCACCAGGGACACGGCTTCTCCAGACGACATGACCCCGCGCGGCAGCTCGCGGTTGGCGGTTCGTGGATTCATCGCGTCGAACCGGGCATCAACCACCCTGTTGAACGCCATGGCCGCCGTGCGCGCGGTCACCATGGCCGCGACAATCCAGGCGACTCGCGCGACGGTGAGCGGTGTCTGCTGGGCCGCCAGTAGAGCGCCCACCAAGGCAAACGGCAGGGCAAACACCGAGTGTCCAAATCGCACGAACGCGGCGTAGGTCCGGAGACGGCGCAACATGGCAGGACGTGACTCAGTGAGGCTCCGCCTCAAACCGCCGAGACGATCGTCGGCTGCGCACCACTGCCAGGCCTTCTTCACAGCGCCGCGTCGCGCGGGCTAGACATCTCCAGCAGGAGACGAAAAACTCGCCTCAAATGTAACGAACTCACCCATAGGAGATGTCTAGTGCTCCTCGAGCCAGGTCACTTGGTCCGGGGTGATGCCGCCAAGCAGGTATTCTTCCACATCGCGCACTCCACCGGGAACGCTCACGGCGATCAGAGCGTCGGACCGACCAGGCGCAATCTCGCCGAACTCGCCGGCGAACCCGAGTGCCTCGGCGCCGTGCAGGGTGGCACACTTGAGCAGCCGGCGGGCGGGCACCGACGGCGCGAGCCGACGCATCAGCTCGAGCTCGGCGAACAGATTGAGGTCGGGGACACTGGCGAGACTGTCTGTGCCAAGCGCCAGCCGCACCCCCGAGCGGATGAACCGGTCAATCGGAGGATGGCCGATCCCGGTCCAGGCGTTGCTGCGCGGACAAGTCACCAGCGTGACGTCGCGGCCCGCCAGCATCGCCAGCTCCGGATCGGTCAGCTGCACGCCATGGACGGCGACCAGGCCGGGTCGCAGCCACCCCAACCGGTCGAGGTACTCGGCCGGCCCGCAGGCCGGCGGCACCCACGCCGGGTCCCAGCGGCCGACTTGCTCGAGCAGCTCGCGCCAGGCTCCGCCGCCGGTCAACAAGAACTCGAGCTCGTCGGGGGATTCCGCCAGGTGGATGGAGCGTGGCCCATCGAACAAGGCTCGGACGGCGGCGTCGAGGGCTGCAAACGCCGCTCGGCCGACCGAAAACGGTGCGTGGGCCGCCAAGCCGACCCGCACCCGTCTCGTCGTGGCCACCGCCCGGATCTCCTCTGCTGCCGCCCCAACGACCGCCGCGGCCCCGGTGTCTTGAAACGCCAGCACCTCCCGAAACACACGAGCCGCCACGCCGGCACTCGCCAGAACCGGCACCGCCTCCAGCGTGTTGCCGATGTCGCCGAACAGGCCGGTGCCCGTCGATCGCGCTTCGTCAATTGCCTGCCGGATTGAGGTCGGGTCCGGGGGACCGGACGCCGCGCGGCGCGCGAGCAGATGCCCCACCCACTCTGGCATGGACGAGCCAGGTGGGACGGTGCCCCGTAGCCCCGACAGCTCCAGATGCGTGTGCGCGTTGACCAGCGCCGGCAGCACAGCCGTAGCCCCCAGCTCGACCACTCGCGCACCTGGCGGCACGGCACCCTCGGACATACCGACCGCGACGACGCGGCCATCCGCCACGTCGACGTGGCCGCACCGCAGCGGCGGGCCGGTAATCGGCAGCACCCAGTCGGCGGTGTAGCGGAGCATATCTAGACGGGGCTTCGCCCCGGACCCCACGCGGGCGCTTGCGGGGCCCCACCGCCCCACGCCGCGCCCGCGGGGCGCGCTGTGCGCGCCTTGGTCAGTACCGGTTGGGGCTTCGCCCCGGACCCCAGCGGGCGCTTGCGGGGCCCCGCAGCCTGAGAGCAGGCCATCAGGAGCCGTCGAAGGCCCGCTGCGCTTTGCCGGAACGGCTCCGGGCCGGATACCGAGACAGCTCGGCCGGCACGGTGGTGTCACCGGTCGCCCGGGCAACGTCGAGCTCGGTTCGACGGGGGATCGCCCGCGACCGGAAGAGCGGGTCGCCCAGCACGTCATACAACATGTTGCGCCGCTTCGGCACGAAGCCGGCATCCTCGATATTTCGGACGATCTCAGCCTCATCCATGCAGTGCTCGGCACCAGCCGCACGCACCACGTTCTCCTCGATCATGACGCTGCCCATGTCGTTCGCGCCATATGTGAGACTGAGCTGCCCCACTTTGCCGCCCTGGGTCACCCAGGAGGCCTGCACGTTGTCGAAGTTGTCCAGCACGATTCGCGCCAGCGCCAGCGTGCGCAGGTAGTCGACACCGGTCGCCTCCGCGCCCCCCAATTCCGTATTGGGCGGCTGATAGCTCCAGGCAATAAACGCCGTAAAGCCGCCTGTCTCGTCCTGGAGATCCCGCAGCCGATACAGGTGCTCCACTCGTTCGTCGAGCCGCTCGACGCTGCCAAACATCATCGTGGCGGTCGACCGGAGACCAGCCCGGTGCACCGCGCGCATCACCGACAGCCACTCGTCGGCGGTCGCCTTGCTGTCACAGTGCAGACGCCGCCGGACGCGGTCGACGAGAATCTCGGCGCCGCCGCCCGGTACGCTGTCGAGCCCGGCCTGCAGGAGCCGGTCGACGACGACTGGCACCGGGTGTTGCGACAACCGCGACAGGTGTAACAGCTCTGGCGGAGACAGGGCGTGCAGCTTGAACTCCGGATACCGTGCCTTGATCGCGCCAAAGAGCTCCTCGTACCACTCGAGCGGCAGATCGGGATTGTGACCACCCTGGAGGAGCAGTTGCACCCCTCCGACCGCCAGCGTCTCGTCGATTTTCCGAAACAGCTCCTCGAAGCCGAGCACGTAGCCGTCGTCGGCTCCGACCGGACGATAGAAGGCGCAGAAGGAGCACCTGGCGACACAGACGTTCGTGTAATTGACGTTGCGATCGATGATGTAGGTGACCAGCCCGCTCGGGTGCTTCCGGGCGCGGATCGTGTCCGCAAGACGGCCAAGCAGACTGGTCGGGGCGTCGACATACAGCCCCAGTGCGTCCTCGCCGCTGAGTCGATCGCCGGCCAGAACCTTTCGAGCGGTCGATTCAACACTCATGCGGGTGGAGATTCGAAAAATCTGAGATCGTTGCGCGTCGGCACCACGCGAAGATCGTAGGCATACTCGTGGAACTTCCTGAGCCCGGCCAGGGCGCGCTCGTCGAGATCGAACGACACGTTGTTGCGCAGATACTGGCGACCGGCCTCGAGCGACTCCTCATCGTCTGGGCAGTGCCGAGCCACGATCTCGTCGATCGCCTGGACGCCGCTCGCACGTGCCGCCTGCAGCGCCTTCACGTGGTCAGCATGCACCGCCCCCTGCCTCCCCACCCACATGGCCCAGACGAACGGCAGGGATGTCATGGCGGTCCACTCGTCTCCCAGGTCCACCTTCTCGAGTCCCTGGCTCTCGTAGTCGAGAAACAATGCCGCGTCCCCGATCACCAGGGCCGCGTCGCACCGCTTGAGCATGACCGGCAGATCTGGTCTGAGCTTCACCATTTTGGGGTCGATGTCCCACCATTCGGTGCACAGGACGCGCAGGAGTGCGCTCGCCGTCCGCGAGCTGCTGTCGACCGCGACCGACCGCAGCGACGTTGCCGGTCGGGTGGTAAACAGCGCGACCGAGGCTACATCGCCGTCAGACGTGACCGCCACGTCGGGAACGATCCGGTAGTCCGAGCGCTGCAGATATTCGATGGAGGGAATCAGGCCGAGATCGACCGACCGATCGTGAAGCTGCGCCGCGCACCGAGACGGGATATCGAACTGTAAGTCGAAGAGGTCGGGACGAGCCTCCAGCCCATGCACAAGCGGCCTGGCGTTCAGATACTCAACCGCGCTGACTCGGATAGGGCTCATGGCTCTAGCGACGCTCCGCCTCCAACCGAAGGACGTTATCTGACGTGGCGGCGTGGCTCCGCGCCGCAAGGCGACCCTTCTTGCGCCTCGCTCCTCGGGAATCAGCCATACGGTGCCCGAAACATGTAGTTGATCTACTCACGCGCCGCCCCGTCAGGCGAATCCAACACCTCGAAGCAACCGTTTCGGCGCACCGCCACGAACCCTGCAGCGACGATGTTGCGCCGGACTTCCTCACGCGGCGAGCGGCGTTGTCCCAGGCCGTCCGGCCAGACAGCCGGTACCGCGTCCACGTCATCGGCGCCAACGGTCAGCGCCACCTGAGCCAGTTTCGGACCGTGCCGCGTCCAGTCGACCTGGATCGAGTCGATATTGTCAACCAGGAGTCGAGCCAGTGCAACCTGACGCAAGTCACTATATCCGGTCGTCGGCGGCGTTGGCTCGACTCGTGACAGCGGCGCCACTGAGCGACACACTGTCGCGACACTGTCCCATGTCGCGATGCGGCGAAGAAGCGGGACCGCCGTCTCTCCGACCGCGTCGCCCAACGTCAGACAACCGAGCGTCAATCCGCTCTCCCGCAGCACCTCGAACACCGGCTCCGGATTGGTCAACTTCTCAACGACGGCCTCGGTCACGACTGCCAGCCCGGCATCCCGCAACTCGGCGAGCGCGTCCCCGAGCCGCCCCGCCTCGTGACCGCTCACGCCCTGCAGATCCGCCAGGGTGAATCCAGTCACCGGAACCGCCCCCGCGCGCGCCACGACGGCCCGAACTGCCGACACCGCCGCCGCCACACTCTCCGGCCGGCCGGTCACCCGAATCTCTCCGGCCTGATCCGGTAGCGGCTCCTCGACCATGGCGGTATCCATCGGTACATCGAGCACCTGGACAAAGGAGACCCGGTCGGCATGACGACGACGACGCGCATCATCCGCCGCCGTCCCGAGCGCAAGCAGATCGCGCGTGCCGACCAGCAACCGAACGTCCTGCTCGTCGAGCGCGGTCCCGTCCGCAATCTTCCCGGTCACCGCGGCGAGCTCCTCACCCATCGGAACCATTCACTCCGATCCACACGCAGCGCCCAGACCCTTGCGCACCAGCCGAGTCAGACGGTGCACATCGAGCGGGTCTCAATTCCAGCGCAACTCTCAAGCCTCTTCTGCCTTCTGCCTTCTGCCTTCTGACTTCTTGGCACCCTCGTCCTCCCCCTGCTCCATCACGTCGGCCACGCGTTGGGCCAGGGCGAGCGCCCGTCGGCCGTCGACGCCGCCGACCAAAGGAGGCCGCTTGGCCCGGATCCCGCGGACAAAGTCTACGAGCTCCCGCTCCAGCGGCTCGCCCCGCGGCACATCGAGCTTGCCCCCCGCAATCTCAGGTTCGGTCCCTGGGGTGCGGGTAACCCGCCATCCCTCAACCACCTGCTCGGCGCAATCGACCGAGATATAGGCATCCCGCTGAAAGAAACGCAGCTTGCGCACGCGGTCGCGGCTGATCCGGCTGGCGGTGAGATTCGCGATGCATCCGGTCGTGAACCGGAGTCGGGCGTTGGCGATATCCACACGGTCGGTCAGCACCGGCACCCCGACCGCCTCGACGGCCTCCACGTCCGCCCCGACGATCGTCAGAATGATGTCGAGGTCATGGATCATCAGATCGAACACGACATCGATGTCCAGGCTCCTCGCTGGAAACGTGCCGATTCGATGGACCTCGATGAAGCGCGGCGCCTGTACGAACGGCAAGGCCGCCGCGACGGCCGGATTGTATCGCTCGGTGTGCCCCACAGCGAGCACCGCCCCACTCGCCTCGGCGGCGGCAATCAGTTCGTCGGCCTCCGCGACCGACCGCGCCATCGGCTTCTCGACGAGGACGGAGACCCCGCGCTCGAGCAAGGGCAGAGCGACCGCGTGATGCCTTGCCGTGGGCACCGCCAACGTCACCGCGTCGACACGTCCGTCGAGCGCGGTCACGTCGGTCTCCGCCGCAGTGCCGGTCTCGGCCGCCACTGCCGACGCGCGGCCCGCGTCGATGTCCACCACTGCCTCGAGCTGCGCACCTGGAAGCGTCGAGAGGATCCGGGCGTGGTGTCGCCCGAAATGCCCAACTCCAACGACCGCAATCCGCGGCCCGCTACCGACGGTCGACGCCATCGTCGCCCCTCTCCCGACCCACCACCGTCAACTGGTGCTCATCAGCCCATTGGTAGAATGCCTCGCCGTCGAGCACCAGTGTCATCCCGGCATCGACCGACAGCACTGTCGCACCGGCTTCGCGCATCGCGGCTAGCGTCGGCAAACCCACAACCGGGACATCGAACCGCATATCCTGGTCCGGTTTGGCAACCTTGATGACGGACACGCCTGGGCCGGCCAGCTGCCCCGCGCGCGCGATGACGACGTCGGTGCCCTCCATCGCCTCGACAGCCACCACAGCGCGGTCCTTGACCACGATCGTTTGACCGATGTCGAGCCCTGCGATGGCGTCCGCCATTCGGTACCCGAAGGCCACATCTTCACGCTCGTCCTCAGTCGCCGCCCGGCGGGTCAGCAACCCGGGCCGTGCAAGCAACGGCTCGAGGAACGTAGTCGAATTCTCCAGATCTATCCCGTGGTCGGCGAGCACATCCGCCACCGCCGAGATGAGCGCGTCCGTGTTCTTGGTGTCGAGCCGGCTCAGCGCCTTGAGGGCTGTCAGGTCCGGCACGATCCCGAAGACCTTGGTGTGCTTGACCTGGCCGGCCATCACCGCCCGGGTCACGCCGGCGTCACGAAGGATGGCAATGCACTTGCCCAACTGCCCCAGCGACACCCAGTGCAGATCCGCCGGCGGGTCGCCGGCCGCCGCCTTCTCCAGCGCCGGGCTGGTTTCCTCCTGAATCGCGACGATTGTCACGTCATGACCAAGACGGCGCGCCCCCTCCAGGGCCAGGAATGGAAAACGGCCGTTGCCGGCGATCAAGCCGAGTTTCATTGCCGTCGATCCGTTCAGGACACCAGTGACAGCGAAGTCGGCGAAGCCCTCCGGCCTTCTCCTGCCTTCTGACTCCTGACTCCTGACTCCTCGACCATGTCCGTCACTCGTCGGCAACCATTGCCTCGAGCCGCTTGGGTGGACGACGGAGGTTGACACCCCGTCGAGATGTCCGGATGAACTCCACCAGATACAGGACTTCGGCACACTGGAGGGTGTCGTCCTGCTCGATCTGAAGAAGAGCCTGCGTCCTGTTCAACCTGGACTGCAGGAGATAGCGAAAGGCGCGCTTGAGCTGGTCGATCGTCTCCTGCGGCATGCCGTGGCGCACCAAGCCGATGGTGTTGAGATCGTAGATTCGGGCCCGGTTGCCCACGCTCCGCACAAACGGCAGCGCGTCGAGCGTCACCACCGATGCGCCGCCAATGAACGCATTACGCCCGACGCGGCAGTACTGATGTACACCCGACACCGCGCCGATGAACGCCTCGTCCTCAACGGTCACGTGACCGCCCAGATTCGCCGCATTCGCGAGGATGGCCCGGTCACCCACCTGGCAATCGTGCGCCACATGGACATATGCCATGAACAGGTTATCGTCGCCGATGCGGGTCACCCCCCCGCCCCCCTTGGTACCACGGTGGATCGTTACGAACTCCCGGAAGATGTTCCGTCGGCCGATGACGAGGCGGGTCCGCTCCCCCTTGAATTTCTGATCCTGTGGAATGAGCCCAATCGACGCGAACGGAAACACTTGGGTCTCGTCGCCGATCTCGGTCCAGCCGTCGATGACCGCCGAGGCGCCGATGTTGCAAGCGCGTCCGATTCGCACGTGCGGGCCGACCACCACGTTGGGTCCGATGACCGTGCCGGCGCCGATTTCGGCACCCGGCGCCACGTTCGCGGTCGGATCGATCAGGGCCTCATCGAGCGCCAGACCGACCAGGAGCTCAGCCTCGGCGACCACGTGGTCGCCGACCCGCGCCACAGCCGCCGCCACCGCGACTCGTCGGCGGCGCCGGCGTATCGTGACCTCGAGGCGAATCTGGTCTCCTGGCACCACGAGACGTCGAAACCGCGCATTGTTGACGCCGCGGAGCACGGTGCGCATGGCTGACGGTTGGACGTTCCCATTGTCATCGAGCAGCAGCACGCTGGCCGCCTGCATCAGCGCCTCGATCATGAGCACCCCGGGCATCACCGGGGTGCCTGGAAAATGCCCCTCAAGGACCTCTTCGTTGCCGGTGACGTTCTTGACGGCGACGAGCCGGGTGCCCGGCTCGTGCTCGATCACGCTGTCAATGAGCAGGGAGGGAAAGCGATAGCAGAGCCGATCGAGCAGCTTTGGAATTTCGAGAAACACAGGTTTAGCGACGCTCCGCCTCACGCCATCGCGGGATCATTACGTGGGGGGCTCGTCGGCGGAGGCCTCTGCTTATGGTGTCGGCTGGGCGGCCTTGTTGAGCTCCTCGACAACGTCGGTGGTGATATCGAGCGCCGGGTTCGCCCAGATCAGACCGCCATCGCCAACGCTGAAGATGAATTGCAGCCCCCGGCTCGCCGCAACGCGGTCGATCGCCGGTACGAGCTTCAGCTGAAACTCGATCTGCAGTGTCTGCTGCAACTCGGCCACCTCGGCTTCGGCATCCTGTGTCAGCCGCTGGACCTCGATGTTCAACCTGTCGATCTCGCGCTGGAGTTGGAGCTGGGCCTCGGCGCTCATCACGTTGGCGTTCTGCTGCAGCTTCTGCTGGCTCCCCTGGAGCTCAACACTCCGGGTCTCGATTACCCTAATCTTCTCCTCGCTCAACGCCTGTACCTGCTGGCTGGCCGCCTGGCCTTCGCTCGACTCGTTGGCCACCCGCTGCAGGTCGATGTAGGCGTGTTGGGCGCCAGTCGGGAACGGCAGCCGCGCCGGGGCGGGCGCCGTCTGGGGCGGCTGTGCCGTGGGTGGCGGCGCCTGGGCGGGAGCCGGGGTCTGGGCTGGAGCCGGAGGCTGGGCCGGAGCCTGAGGCTCCGCTGCCACACGCGCCGGCGCAGTCAGGGCCACCAGCGCGACCATCATCGCCGCGACCACACTCAACAGTTTCATCTGATCAATCCTCGGTTTGAATCAATTCTCGTCGTATCTCTCATTCTATCGGCCGAGAGTGTCCCCGACGTCAGGGCATCCCTTGCATCTCGAGATAGCTTATCAGCTTCGCCGAGCCTCGCGCGAGAGGCACAGATCGCCCCTTGCGAACTGCGGGGCACAGCCCGCCGAGTCGAGGTTCGCGCCCAGTGCCTTCATGGCACCGTCCACGGGAGCGCCCAAAGCGTGAAAGCTGAAGGCTGAAGCCCAATGCAGCAGGCTATCGCGTCTTGACAGCCTGCTAAAACGTAGTCCCCATGGCGAATTTGAACACCGTCGGCTCCTGCAGCCGGAACCGATCGTTGAGAATCCCTTCCCGCTGCGGGTTCCAGGCGTAGATCAGTCGGACCGGCACATTGATGACCGGCATGAAAAACCGAAACTCGATGCCGGTCGACGTCCGGAACAGATCGTTCGAAAACGTCTGACCGAAGTCCGCCACCTGTCCTGCGTCATAGAAGAAGAGCAGACGAACCGGGTCGGCGATCTTGATCAAGTACTCGGCGTTGAACAGGAGGCTCTTGTTTCCTCCGATGACCAGGCCGGTGGCCGGATCGCTTGGCCCGATACTCCGAA
>JASLOY010000539.1 GCA_030745255.1 Vicinamibacterales bacterium | reverse complement strand
AACCCTGCCACACAGTCGATGTACGCCCGCCCGGTGTCGTCCCATAGCGTCGCGCCCTCGCCCTTGACGATCGTGACGTCGCGACGTGGAAACAGGTCCAGCGCGTAGGTCTGTTCGGTTGTCCGTGCGCTCATCCGACTCGTGTCCCCTTTCCGTTCAGCGCGTCCCGAATCGGATGCTCGACCCGCCCGTCGCTGAGAGTCACGTCGGTGGCGCCAGCCTCGAGCAGCCGGGTCAGCGACAGCAGCTTTCGGCGCATGCGACCCTCGCTCTCTCGTTCGCGCTGCGTCAGCTCGGCGCGCGTCAAATGCGGAACCAGGGACGCCGGGTCTTCCCGGTCATTCAGAAAGCCTGGCGCCTCGATGAGCTGGATGATGCGGGTGGCGCCGAGCCCCCGCTGCAGCACCGCCACCATGTCGTCATTCTCCGTATTGATAGCGTGGCCATGCTCGTCGAGAATCGGAATGGTCAGCACCGGTGTGTAGCCATGGTCGAGCAGCAGTCGCAACAGCGCCGTGTTCGCGCGCCGCGGTCTGCCCGAGTGGTCGCGCTTGATCAGCGTCTTGCCCCCCTCGTGCACGCGAATGCCCTTGTTGCGGGTACCTTCGACGACACGGCCATCGAGCCCTGTCAGCCCGATGGCGTTGACGCCGTGCTGCTGGCAGAGTTCGACGAGCCGGCGGTTGCGCAACCCGGCATAGCTCATCAGGATGAGGTCGATCGCCTGAGTGTCCGAGAAAACGCTTGTGTAACCGGAGACGGAGGTCAGCGTGCGGGTCGGCGTGCCAAGCCGCTCGGCCATCTCGTTTCGCACGGCATTGGCGCCGGCTACGATGACACACGGTGTCGCCAGTTCTGTCAGGTCAGCGACAATGCCGTCGAGGTTGATCGCTGCGCCGCCGCCAATCTTCACAATGATCGGGCCTCCGTCGTCATTGTGGTCAATGCCGTCAATGGCCGTTGCGTGCAGCTGTTCTCTCGTTACCACGTCTCGATCGTTCCGTTCTCGATACTTCGCCACCCGGTCTCCCCGGGGTAGGGCTCAGAGCAGATGATGTCGAGTCCGTCGGCCCGACGCGTCTGCATCTGAAAGTAGCCGGGGTTCTCGTTGAACCGCGACGCGAGGTGCACCGTGTTCCGGGTCGCCAGCAACAGGTTGATGGCCCGCACGTATCGGGTGCGGCGCTCGAGAATCGGCACGGCTCGTCGCAGCGCGGCCAGCAGGTCGCCGCGGTCGAACCGCTTGATGAAGTTGAAGACCTTCTCCGCGCCGATCCGGCCGGTCTCCCGCAGTCGTACACCACGCAGCTCGCCGTTGAAGATGAAGATCCGCTCGCCGTCGAAGAACGGCATGTTGTTCTCGACGGCGATTCCCTCGTCCCGGAACGCGCTGCGCGCATGCGCCAGCAGCAGCGTGGTGCGGCCGAATCGTGTGTGGTCATCATCCCAGATCGGCCGCACGTCGTGGTGCAGACGCCATCGGTCGGCGTCGAGCCAGGCGCATCCCCAGCCATGTCCCTGAAAATCCTGACAGCTCTCGGCGATGGCGGCGAACGCGTCCAGATGCGGTCGCATCTCGAAACCGGTCTTACTTCGCACACACAACAGTCGACACATTTTCTTGATTGCTGAACGAAATAAGGCGAAACCCACAAGCTGCCCGCTGACTTCTGACTCCTCGAGCGTTCGCTAGATCGGATGCAGCCCGGGGAACTCGAGCCCGAGCGTTTCGGGGAAGCCGTGCATGACGTTGCAGATCTGCACTGCCTGTCCGGCCGCGCCCTTCATGAGATTGTCGATGGCGCTGATGACAACCAGGCGGTTGGATTCCGGGTCCCGCTCGAAGCCGATGTCGCAGTAGTTGCTGCCGCCCACCAGCTTCGGTTCAGGATATCGGTGGATGCCGCTGCGTTCCTTGACGATCCGGATGAACGGCTCGTCACCATACGCCTCGCGATAGACCTTCCAGACCGCCTTCTCGTCGAGCGGTTCCCGCAGGAAGCAGTGACACGTGGCGAGTATGCCGCGCACCATCTCGATCGACGTGGCCGAGAAGTGAATCTCGGTGTCTCCCAGCTCCTGCTGCATCTCGGCGGTGTGCCGGTGCCCCGAGGGCTTGTAGGACCTGACGGCTCCGCTTCGCTCTGGGTGATGACTCGCCGCGGTAGCGGTGTTGCCCGCCTCGCTCGACCCCGCCTTCACCTCGATGATCGCGCGTTCGACCAGTCCGCGACGGCACAGCGGATGGAGCGCCAGGATGGTCGCGGTGGCGTTGCAGCCGGCGCTTGCCGCGAAGGTCGCTTTGGCGAGCGCGTCTCGGTACAGCTCCGGGATACCATAGACGCACCTGTCCAGCAGCTCTGGGCGCGCGTGGGGCCGGCCATACCAGCGCGCATAGGTCGCGGCGTCGCGGAGCCTGAAATCGCCGCTGAGGTCGATGACCTTCGGCGCCAGCGCGCGCAAGGTGTCGATCCGTTCCATCGCCTCGCCGTGAGGCAGGCAGAGGAACAGCAGGTCGCAGGGCTCCAGCTGCCCCAGCGTGCAGAACGTCGCACCACTCACTCGCCGCAGGTTCGGGTGGGCATTGTGCACGAGCTTGCCGGCGAGCCGCTCGGAGGTAAGCTGTGCGACGTCCACCTCCGGGTGGAAGTGGAGCAGCCGCAGTAGCTCGCCACCCGAGTAACCCGACCCACCGGCGATGGACGCCTTGATCATGTGCCCAGCAGGTAGCGCACCATCCGCTCGGGAATGTTCACGCCGGTGGTCGTGATGCTGTTGCGGAACTCCATCGTGTAGTTCACCTCGTTGACCAGCAGCCCGTCTGGCGTCTCGAACAGGTCGACCGCGAGTAGGCCGCCGCCGACCGCGCGCGCCGCGCTGAGCGAGATGTCGGCGATGGCCGGTGTCACGGGGCAGCCGGTCGCGTCGGCGCCGCGCGCCGTG